>JBDTXF010000080.1:0-9106 GCA_040006355.1 Nocardioidaceae bacterium
CAGATCTGCGACGTGATGCGGCTCGAGGGCATCGAGGCGCACCCCGACGACGTGGTGGTCACGGTCGGCTCCCAGCAGGCCGTCGACCTGGTCACCCGGATCTTCTGCGACCCGGGCGACGTGGTGATCTGCGAGGCGCCGTCCTACGTCGGGGCGCTGGGGGTGTTCAAGGCCTACCAGTGCGACGTGGTGCACGTGGAGATGGACGCGCACGGCCTGGTCCCCTCCGCGCTGCGCGAGGCGATCGCGACCGTCCAGGCAGCCGGCCGGAGGATCAAGTTCGTCTACACGATCCCGAACTACCACAACCCGGCCGGCGTCACGATGGCCGCGGAGCGCCGCCCGGAGATCCTGGAGATCTGCCGCGCCGCGGACGTGCTGGTGCTCGAGGACAACCCCTATGGGCTGCTCGGGTTCGACGAGGAGCCCTACCGCGCGCTGCGCGCCGACGAGGCCGACGGGGTGATCTACCTCGGGTCGTTCTCCAAGACCTTCGCCCCGGGGTTCCGGGTCGGCTGGGCGCTGGCACCTCACGCCGTACGCGAGAAGCTGGTGCTGGCCCAGGAGTCCGCGACGCTCTGCCCGCCGTCGTTCTCGCAGATGGCAGTCTCGGCCTACCTCGAGACCTGCGACTGGCAGGGCCAGATCAAGCAGTTCCGGGAGATGTACCGCGAGCGGCGCGACGCGATGGTCGAGGCGCTCTCGGACATGATGCCCGCGGCGGCGCGCTGGAACGTCCCGACCGGCGGCTTCTACGTCTGGCTCACCCTGCCGCCCGGCCTGGACGCCAAGGCGATGCTGCCGCGGGCGGTCACGTCCCGGGTCGCGTTCGTGCCCGGCACCGCGTTCTTCGCCGACGGGTTCGGTGCCCAGAGCATGCGGCTGTCCTACTGCTACCCGACGCCCGAGCGGATCCGGGAGGGCGTACGCCGCCTGGTCGGTGTGATCGAGGAGGAGCTCGAGCTGCGAGCGACGTTCGGCACCGGGCTCGACGTGCGGGCCCCCGGCCTCAACCGGGGCTACGACGGCCCGACCACCGACCTCACCTAGGAGACCTGATGACAAGCACATCGCGTGTCGTGGTCCTCGCCGGCGGCCTCTCGCACGAGCGGGACGTCTCCCTGCGCTCCGGCCGCCGGGTCGCGGAGGCACTGCGCGAGACCGGGATCGAGGTCGAGGTGCGCGACGTGGACGCCGACCTGCTGCGCTCGCTGCGCGAGGAGCGGCCCGACTGCGTGGTCCCGCTGCTGCACGGCGAGACCGGCGAGGACGGCGCGGTCCGCGAGGTGCTCGAGCTGGTCGGGCTGCCCTATGTCGGCGCCCGGCCCTCGGCGTGCCGGGCGGCGTTCGACAAGCCGGTCGCGAAGGCGGTGGTGGCACGCGCGGGCATCCACACGCCCGTGGGGGTGACCCTGCCGCACGAGACCTTCCGGGAGCTGGGCGCGGCCGCGGTGATGGACGCCATCGTGGCCTCCGTCGGCCTCCCGCTGATCGTGAAGCCCGCCCGCGGGGGGTCCGCGCTGGGCTGCACCGCGGTGCGCGAGGCCTCGGCGCTGGCCAACGCGATGGTGAGCGCCTACGCCTACGGCGACACCGCCCTGGTCGAGAGGTTCGTGGAGGGCACCGAGGTCGCCGTGCCGGTGGTGGACACCGGGTCGGGTGCCCGGGCCCTGCCGGTGGTCTCCATCGAGCCGGACGGCGGGGTCTATGACTACAGCGCCCGCTACACCGCCGGCAGCACGTCGTTCGAGGTGCCCGCCAAGCTGTCCGACGACCTCGCCGACGAGTGCGCCCGGGTCGCGGTGCTCGCCCACGAGATCCTCGGCCTGCGCGACCTGTCGCGTTCGGACCTGATCATCGACGCCGAGGGCACCGTGTGGTTCCTCGAGGTCAACGTCGCGCCGGGCCTCACCGAGACCTCGACGGTCCCGCTGTCGGTGACCGCGGCCGGCCTCGACCTCGGCGACCTGGTGGCGGACCTCGTCCGAGCCGCTATCGTTCGCAGCGGCCTGCCCGCCGTCGCCGACAGGGGCTGAGGAGCACCGTGCGTGACATCACCTACCCGCCGATCATCGTCACCGCCAAGCTGGGGTTCCGGGTCCTGGGCCTGCGCTTCGTCATGAAGGGCACCGAGCACGTCCCCCGGACCGGCGGTGCACTCCTTGCGCTCAACCACATCTCCTACGTCGACTTCGTCCTCGGCGGCTTCGCCACCCAGGACTCCGACCGGCTGGTGCGGTTCATGGCCAAGCGCGAGCTGTTCGACCACCGCCTCGCCGGTCCGCTGATGCGCTCCCTGCACCACATCTCGGTCGACCGGGCCGACGGCCTCGCGTCGTACGACGTCGGGGTGCGCTGCCTCCAGGACGGCGAGGTCGTCGGCATCTTCCCCGAGGCCACCATCTCGCGCAGCTTCGAGCTCAAGGAGTTCAAGACCGGCGCGGCCCGGATGGCCGCCGCCGCCGGCGTGCCGCTGGTGCCGGCGGTCCTCTGGGGCACCCAGCGGATCAAGACCAAGGACCATCCCCAGGACTTCTCGCGCGGCAAGACGATCGCGATCACGGTCGGTGAGCCCCTGCACCCCTCCGGCGTCGACCCGATGAGGGACACCGCGGAGCTCAAGGACCGGATGGCCACCCTGCTCGACGAGACGATCCGGGCCTACCCCGTCGACGAGCAGCCGCCAGGCGCCTGGTGGCTCCCCGCGTCGTACGGCGGCACGGCGCCCACGCCCGAGGAGGCGCTGCGGCTCGACGGCGAGGAGAAGCGGGCCCGCGCCCGCGCCCGGGCCGCCCGCCGCGCCCGCCGCACCTCCCGCTGACCGGCCTCGCACGGCCGCCCACCTCCTGCCCGCCCAGAACCCCCTGCCGCCCAGACCCACCCCCTGCCCGCCCAGAACCCCCTGCCGCCGAGACCCACCCCCTGCCCGATAGTTCGTGACGAAACGCAGGTTCTCCGTACGGAGAACCTGCGTTTCGTCACGGACTATCGGGGTCGGGGGGCATCGACGAGCTCGGCACCGGCCACGCGACCAGGGTGTCGCCCACCGCCTCGGCCCGACCAGGACCGCGGCGTCGGACACCCGGCGGGGGGGCCAACGGCATGCTCGAAGGTCCTCTTTCGAGAGGGTTCACTCCCTGCGACCTCACCACCTGAGGGTTGTTCGCTGACAGAGAACCCGTCTTGGCAGCCCCGACCAGGCCCGCGCATGCTGGCGTCCATGACCAGCGCAACAGACACCCCGACCACTCTGGACGTGCTGGTGCTCGGCGGCACCTCCTGGCTCGGTGGCGCCGTCGCACGGCGTGCCCTCGACCGTGGTCACCGGGTCACCTGCCTCGCCCGCGGCGAGGCCGGCACGCCTCCGACCGGAGCCAGCTGGGTCCGGGCGGACCGGGCCGCCTCCACGTCGTACGACGCGGTCTCCAACCGGGACTGGGATGTCGTCGTCGATGTCTCGTGGCAGCCCGACCAGGTGCGCGGAGCCCTGGCCGCCCTGGCCGCGCGGGTCCGGCACTGGGTCTACGTCTCCTCCTGCTCGGTCTACGCCGACGACATGCGCCCGGGCGGGGACGAGACCGCGCCGCTGCACGCGCCGTACGCCGGGACGGGCGTCGTCGGCTGGGAGGTCTACGGCCCCGCCAAGGTGGCCTGCGAGGAAGCCTGTCGGGAGGCCATGGGTGCCGAGCACACGCTGCTCGCCCGAGCGGGACTGATCGCCGGCGACGGCGACCGGAGCGACCGGTTCGGCTACTGGCCGGGCAGGGTCGACCGAGCCGCCGACGGTCAGCCGGTGCTGGTGCCGCCCCTAGACGCTCCGGTCCAGGTCATCGACGTCGAGGACCTGGCTGCCTGGCTGGTCACCGCCGCCGAGCTCCGCACCGCAGGTGTCCTCAACGCGGTCGGGGAGGTCTCCTGCCTTGCCACGGTGCTGGCAGCCTCTGCCGAGGCTTGCGGACGGACCCCCGCTCTTGTCGAGGCAGCCGACCCGTGGCTGGCCTCGCACGGGGTGGTGCCATGGTCGGGGGCCGGGTCCCTGCCGCTCTGGCTGCCGCGGGCCGAGTACGCCGGCTTCATGACCCGCCGCAACGATGCCGCCCTCGGAGCCGGGCTGCGCCTGAGGCCGATGGCCGAGACGGTGGCGGCCGCCCTGAGGCACGAGCAGCGGTTGGGGCTGGACCGTAAGCGCCGGGCGGGGCTGGACCCCGGCCGTGAGCGGGAGCTGCTCGTGTCGCTCTCGACAAATCAATAAATCACTTTGTCGATAAGCCTATTCAGCTAGTCAGATGTGCTCTCCTGCCTGGTCCGGGTCGGATGTCCCGGATCGATCAGGCCGACGATCCGCTCGAGGTCGGGCAGCGAAGCGAACTCGACCGTGATCCGGCCCTTCCGCCTGCCCAGGTCTACTCGCACCCGGGTCTCGAGACGATCCGAGAGCCGGGCCGCGAGATCCTCCACGCCCGGAGCGGTCGGACGACTGCGCCGCGGGGCGGCCACCGCGGCCGACCCGAGGTCCCCGACGGCGACGATCTCCTCCAGACCGCGCACGGAGATCCCCTCGGCCACGACGCGGCCAGCCAGGCGATCCTGAAGGGTGGCGTCCTCCACCCCCAGCAGGGCACGAGCGTGCCCGGCCGAGAGCACGCCGGCTGCGACGCGACGCTGGACGGCGGGGGACAGCTTCAGCAGCCGGATCGTGTTGCTGATCTGCGGACGGCTCCGCCCGATGCGTTCCGCGAGCTCGTCATGGGTGCAGCCGAAGTCCGACAGCAGCTGCTGGTAGGCGGCCGCCTCCTCCAGGGCGTTCAGCTCCGCACGATGCAGGTTCTCCAGCAGCGCATCGCGCAGCAGGTCGTCGTCCGCGGTGTCCCGGACGATCGCCGGGATGGTGTCCAGGCCTGCCAGCCGGCCCGCCCGCCAGCGTCGCTCGCCCATCACCAGCTCGTAGCGCCTGTCGTCGACCGGGCGCACCACGATCGGCTGGAGCAGCCCCACCTCGCGGATCGACCGGACCAGCTCGTCCATCGCCTCCTCGTCGAACACCTCGCGCGGCTGACGCGGGTTGGGGACGATGTCGGCGACCGGCAGCTCGGCGAACCAGGCACCGCTGACCGGTCGCAGCCCGGGCGCGTCGCCGTCCGCGACCGCAGCCGTCTCCTCCAGCGCCTCGGTGACCGGCACCGCGTCACCTTCTTGCGCCCCGGCGACCGCCACGTCATCACCCTCCGGCACTGCAGCGCCCTCCGAGACGGCGTCGCCCGGCAGGGATACGCCGATCCAGTCGGCCGATCCAGGTCCGGACTCAGCTGCGCCTGGGTCCGGCGGCGCGTCCGTGTCCACGCCGGTGTCGACGCCGATCTCCAGCGGTCGCGCGATCGGGTCCGTCGGCGGCTCGATCGGCTCGTGCCGCGGGGCGGTGGGGATCAGCGACCCGAGGCCACGTCCGAGACCTCTGCGCTGCTGGGGCCTCTGCGTCATGCGGGCGCTCCTTCGTGGACGGCCCCGGTGGGCTGTCCTGTTCCTGGCCGGAGCGCCGCCACCGCGATCTCTCGTGCAGCCTCGAGATAGCTCAGCGCACCGGGCGATCCCGGGTCGTAGGTCATCACCGTCTGCCCATAGCTCGGTGCCTCGGAGATCCGCACGGAGCGGGGGATCGCGGTGCGCAGCACCTGGTCAGCGAAGTGGGTGCGCACCTCGTCGGCGACCCCTGCGGAGAGCCGGGTGCGCGCGTCGTACATCGTGAGGACGATGGTGGACACCGCGAGTCCGGGGTTGAGGTGCGCCTTGACCATCTCCACGGTCTCGAGCAGCTGGCCCAGTCCCTCCAGCGCGTAGTACTCGGCCTGGATCGGGATCAGCATCTCGTCGCCGGCGACCAGGGCGTTGAGGGTCAGCAGACCGAGTGACGGGGGGCAGTCGATGAGCACGTAGTCGAACCGGTCCTCAGCGGTGCCGAAGACCTGTGGGTGTGCGTGCAGCGCGCGTCGCAGACGCCCCTCCCGGGCCACCATGCTGACCAGCTCGATCTCGGCGCCCGCCAGGTCGATCGTCGCCGGCACCACGAACAGGCCGTCGATCTCGGGGCTGGGCTGCACGAGGTCACCCAGAGCCACGCCGTCCACGACGGCGTCGTAGACCGAGGGCGTGCCACGCGGGTGGTCGATCCCGAGCGCGGTGGACGCGTTGCCCTGCGGGTCCAGGTCGAGGACCAGCACCTGCAGACCGTGTTGGGCGAGCGCGGCGGCCAGGTTCACGGTGGACGTGGTCTTGCCGACTCCGCCCTTCTGGTTGGCGACCACCATCACCCGGGTGTGGTCCGGCCGTGGCATCGTCTCGCCTCGTCGGCGGCCCTCGCGCACCAGCAGGGCATGCTCGACCGACCGGGCCAGCGGGGTCGATGCGTCTCCGGCCGGCTGGAGCCCGACCAGCTCGCCCGCAGTGCGGAAGGGGCCGCCCGCTTCCGCTGTCCCGGCCGGATCAGGCGCGGCGCTGGACCGCTCGGTGTCACGCGGAACAGGCGCGGGGACCGCTGGCTGTTGACTGGTTTCACGTGAAACCTGCCGATCGCGCGGCCAGCCGAGCCGAGCTCCTGCGGGGGAGCCCACGGCACCAGGCCAGCCCAGCCCCGGGATCACCCGGGGGCGGACCGGCTCCGCGGCGCCCCGAGGGAGGGTCGTCGAGCCGTGCGCATCCAGCGTGCGAGGAGCGTCTCCCGCGAGGGTCACGTGGCAGTCCTTGTCCTGGGAGGTGCGAGTCACCGCGCGTGGTCGATGACCCTCCGGACTCCTAACCTAGTCGCGCCCGCCGACTACCGACGGCGCGAATCACCGTGGTGGGGGGATCGATCACACCGACCCCCAAGGACAGCACCCGGACGTCGGCGGCGGCCCAGTGGCGGAGCTCCGCCGCGGCACCGGCGACCTCGGCCGCCGCAGAGGACCCCTTCATCGCCAGCAGGACACCGCCCCGCCGCACCAGCGGCATCGACCAGTCGAGCAGACGTGGCAGCGGCGCCACCGCCCGCGAGGTGACCACCGCGAAGTCAGCCTCGCCGTGCAGGTCCTCGGCGCGACCCCGGCGCACCTCGACGTTGGTGAGGCTCAACCGGTCGACCGCCTCCTCGAGGAACGCGGTCCGCCGCAGCAGCGGCTCGACCAGGGTGAGCTGCAGGTCCGGACGCCGGATGGCCAGCACCACCCCGGGCAGGCCGGCCCCGGAGCCGAGGTCACAGACATCGGCACCCACGGGGATGGCATCGGAGACCACCGCGCAGTTCAGCAGATGACGGTCCCAGACCCGCGGCGCCTCCCGAGGACCGATCAGCCCCCGGGTCACCCCGTCGGTCACCAGCATCTCGGCGTACGCCGCCGCGAGCTCGGTGCGAGCAGCGAACACCCCCCGCGCCGAGGCCGGCACAGGGGGTGTTTCACGTGGAACAGGATCGGAGATCACCGGTACGCGAACCTCATGCGGGCAGCACCACGACGAAGCGACGGGGCTCCTCGCCCTCGGACGCCGAAGACAGCCCGGCTCCGGCCACCGCGTCGTGGACGACCTTGCGCTCGAACGGGGTCATCGGGTCGAGTGCCTTGCGGGTGCCGGACTGCTGCACCTCCGCGATCGCCTGGTGAGCCACCTTCTCCAGGCGTGAGCGCTTGTCCGCGCGGAACCCGCCGACGTCGAGCATCAGCCGGGACCGTTCACCGGTCTCGCGGTAGACCGCCAGACGGGTCAGCTCCTGCAGCGCCTCCAGGACCTCCCCGTCGCGCCCCATCAGCTGGTGCACGTCCCCGCCGACGATGCTGACCGCGGCCCGGTCACCCTCCACGTCCATGTCCAGGTCACCGTCGAGGTCGGCGATGTCCAGGAGCCCCTCGAGGTAGTCGGCTGCGATCTCACCCTCGTTCTCCAGGCGGTCCAGCGGGTCCTCGGCGCCATCCTCGGCGCCATCCTCGGCGTCACCGCCCTCCACCAGCCCAGCGGCCTGGCCTGCGGGCGGGTCCACGGCGTCATCGGCAGTCTCCGGGATGCCGCTCTGGGCGGCATCGGTCTCCACGATCTCGGCAGCCGGGTCACTCTCGGGTGCGGCGGCCCCGGGGGCCTCGGTCGGGGGAGCAGCGGATTCGGTCACGGGTCACTCCTGTCATTCGGTCGGGCACGGTCGGGCTCGTTGCTGGGCGTCACGACGGACGCAGGGCGCTGCGGGTGCGGCGCCAGGGGGGTCACGCGCTGTTGCGGCCGGGCTCCTCGCCCTCGTCCGGAAGCTCCTTGTCGTCGCCGGCCTTGGCATCCCCTGAGCTGTTGCCCGAGCGGCTGCCGGGACCAGACCCGGACGTGTCACCGCGCGGCTGCGCCGGTCGGGAGCTGGGCGGACCCTGCTTCTTGCGCTGGCTGCGGGACTGGTTGCGCGGCTGCTGACGCTTCGGTGGCTCCGGGACGGCGGGACCCTCGGGCTCCGTCTTCGGCTCGATCAACCGGGTGCTCGGGTCCGGGAGGCCGTGGCGCGCACGCTTGGCTGCGTCACGGTCCTGCTTGGCGCGGGCGGCCGGGGTTCCCGGGGCCGGGTTGTTCCGGATCACGTAGAACTGCTGGCACATGGTCCACAGGTTGGTGGTGGTCCAGTAGAAGAGCACCCCGATCGGGAACGCGATGCCGCCGACGGCGAAGACCAGCGGCAGCACGTAGAGCAGCATCTTCTGCTGCTGGGCGTACTGGCCGGTCATCGCGTCGGCCGGCATGTTCTTGCTCATCAGCTGCCGCTGGGTGAGGAACGTGGTGGCGGTCATCGCCACCACCAGGACGGCGGCCAGCACCCGGACGTTGCCGAGGTGGGTCGAGGTGAAGCTGTCGGAGATCTTCGCGCCGAACAGGGTGGCATCGCTGAACTGCCGGGCGAGGGTGGTGGTCATCGAGCCGCGCGTCTCACCGTTGGACGCGTGGTCGATCAGTCGGAACAGGGCCAGGAAGATCGGCATCTGCAGCAGGATCGGCAGGCACGAGGCGAACGGGTTGGTCCCGGTCTCCTTGTAGAGCGCCATCGTCTCGGCGGCGAGCTTCTCCCGGTCGTGGCCGTACTTCTTCTGCAGCTCCTTGACCTTGGGCTGGA
>JBDTXF010000081.1:0-9093 GCA_040006355.1 Nocardioidaceae bacterium
GGCCGTCGCGCAGCAGCCGGCTCCGGGCACGTGCTCGACCAGGCCCCGCAGGACCGGCTCGGACCCCGGCACGGCGCCGGCCAGGGACAGCACCAGGCACAGGACGCCGGCGACGAGGACCCCCGGCAGGACCGGGTGGGCCCACCACCGGCGCTGCCCGAGGGCGACGACCAGGACCAGCAGGACCGTCGCCAGCGTGACCCAGGCGACCAGGTGGTCCGCCCGGCCGGCGAACCAGACCCCCTGGTTCCAGATGCCGCCGAGCGTCACCACCGACCCGACCACGCCGAGCGGCGAGTCGGCCCGGGCCGCGAACGCGGCCACGCCCGCGGGGTCGGACCGCTGGGCTCCGGCACCGGCCAGGGACGGCACCCACCAGGGCGCGTTGACGACCAGGGCGGTCACCGCCAGCAGGAGCACGTCCGAGGCCCGCCGCCGCGGCCCGCGAGAGGCGGGCGACGGGCACCCCAGCACCACCAGCGCCACCAGGATCCCGATGACCGAGCCGGTCGAGCCGGTCAGTGCGCACAGCAGCAGCCACCACGCCATCCGGGACCGCCCCCGGGGTCGGCCGTCCCGGCAGTCCGCCGCGGCGGCTGCGAGCCAGGGCAGCGCGGCGTACCCGAGCAGGAAGGACCAGTGGCCGATGGCCAGCCGCTCACCGACGTAGGGGTTCCAGCAGGCCGCCACGGCGGCGACCGCCGCGCCGGTGCACGTGCCCATCAGCCGCCCCACTCCCGACCCGGCGCCGACGAACACCAGCAGGAGCAGGAGCTTCTGGACCACCCATCCCGGCGCCACCGTCGACAGCACCGCCACGACCGCGTCCGTGGGGACCGCACGCGGCACCGCCCCGTCGAGGCCCAGCGTCCGGCCGCCGAGGGCCAGGTGGGGCACGAAGACCATGTCGTAGAAGAGCAGGTAGCCGGGGGCCAGCGCAGGGCCGAGGACCAGGAGCCCGATCGCTAGGCCGACCAGAGCCCCGATCCGACCCCGTGCGGTCCGGCCGCGTGTGCCGCGGCCTCGCGACATCAGGCCGGGCGTGATCGGGCCGGGCGTCATCGCCGGGCGGCCTCGACCGACCCGAACGCAGCGCCCATGGCCGCACACTGGGTCGCAAGGTCGTGGTGGGTCCGGGCGCGCAGGCGGTTGTGCCGCCCGACCACGCGTCGTCGCTCCGGGTCGGTCAGCCAGCCGACCAGTGCCGTGGCGAGTGCCTCCGGGTCGTCCTCCACCCGCTCGTTGGGGGGCTGCACGGCCTCGCCGTTGGACCCACAGCGCGTCGTCACGATCGGCAGCCCGCACGCAAGCGCCTCGAGGTAGGCGAGGCCCAGCTGCTCGGTCCACTTCCAGGTCGGTCGCGGAGCGGTGACGAACACCGCCGCCGTCCTGAGCAGCGCCGCCACTCCGGCCGCATCCAGGGACCCCGACAGGACCACCGCGTCCGGGTCCCGCTCGGCGGCCGCGCGCACCAACCCCTCCAGGCGCCCGCGCCCGGCGACCACCAGCCTCGCCTCCGGTACGACGCGGCGCACCATCGCCATGGCGTCCAGCACCCGGTCGATGCCCTTGTTCTCCTCCAGCGGGGAGCAGAACACCACGACCGGGTCCGCGACGGGCTGCTCCGCCGGGCGGAAGAGATCGGTGTCCACGCCCGGCTTGACCACCCGGATGAGCTCGTCGGGGAAGTCGAGGGCGAGCAGGTGGTCACGGGCCGCATCGACCATGCACAAGAGCAGGTCCGCCCCACGGGAGGCCGCGACCGCGGACCGGTAGGGCGGGATCCGGTAGAGCGGCTGGTGGGGCAGGTTCTCCCAGGTGAGCACCGCCTGGAGCGGCCGCCGATGACCCGGCCGGGGACTCCGCCGACGCCAGCGAGCCGCCTGGCCGGTGACCAGCGAGCACAGCTCCAGGCTGGCCACCCAGTCGAACTCGCCGGGGTCCTGGTCCCCGAGCCCTCGCACCCAGGCCAGGGCGCCCGCCTCGACGAACCGCGTCACGGGTCGCCGGTAGGCGCTCGGCACCCAGGTGAGGTCACCGACCGGCCGGTCCTTGGCGAGTGCGGTCACCGCGGTGTCGGGCATCCGCGACATCCAGTAGAGCTCGCGACGGGCTCGTTGGTCGGGCAGGGAGACCCACAGCAGCCGTCGGGTCACGACCGTGACCCTCCGTCCCCGGCGTCCCCGGCGTCCCCGGCGTCCCTGGCGTCCCGCGATCCGCGCCGGGCTCCGACGCCGTAGGCCACCGCC
Source organism: Nocardioidaceae bacterium (assembly GCA_040006355.1). Lineage (GTDB taxonomy): Bacteria > Actinomycetota > Actinomycetes > Propionibacteriales > Nocardioidaceae > Nocardioides_B. Next base: position 2,250 of record JBDTXF010000081.1, read on the forward strand.
TCGGCGGCGCGCATCCCGACCATCCCCACGGCGTGCACCGGGTCGCGCCCGAGCCGTCGTCGGTTGCGGACGTAGGCCTCGAGGATCGTGCGGCCCTGGCTCACGGCGGCCCCCCGGTTGGCCTCCATGAACGACGGGATGCTGCGACCGTAGTAGTAGCGCTTGACCATCACCTCGCGCAGCGTCAGCCGGCCCTCGTCGTGATCCACCAGCACCGGCGCCAGGGCGATCTCCCGGCCGGTCGCGCGGATCTTGTGGCGCAGGTCGGCGTCCTCGGGACCGGACATCGAGAGGTCGAACCCGCCCAGCTCGCGCATCAGCCCGGTGCGGACCAGCCGCGGGTTGTGCAGCCACGGGTCGTCGAGGTAGCAGGAGCGCTCCAGGGCCCGGCAGGCCGTCCAGAAGCCGTCCCCCACCGTTCGTTCCGGGAGCGCGACGGCGTCCACCGCCAGCCGGTCGGCCGTGTCCAGGGCCGTGGCCAGGCACTCCGGCGGCAGCACCATGTCGCTGTCGAGCCACAGGAACCAGGAGCCGCGGGCCTGGTCCAGCCCGAGGTTGCGCTGGGCACTGCGCTCGGGCCCGGCGACCAGGACGCTGCCGGCGTAGCGGTGGGCGATCGACTGGGTGAGGTCGGTGCTGTGGTTGTCGACCACCACCAGCTCCACCTCTGGATGGCTCTGCCCTGCGACGGATCGCAGACAGGCCTCGATCGTCCGCTCGTTGTTGCGCGTGGGGACGACCACGGTGACCAGATCCGGCGTCACTGCCTGCTCTCCCTCTCCTCGTCACGCAGGCACCGGGCGGCACCGACGGCTCCCACCAGCAGGCCCACCCCGGCGAGGTAGTGGGGCAGCAGGTGGCTCGAGACCACGGCCGCGCTCACCTGGCCCCGCAGACTGCCCTCGGCCAGCACGAACACCAGCCCCGAGGCCAGGACCAGCGCGGCGCCGGTCCAGGTCAATGCGCGCGGCGGGACCCGGCGCCACCGGTCGAGCGCCATCAGCAGGCCGGCTGCGACCAGTCCGACCACGCCGAGGAACACCGTGGCTCCCGCCACCCAGGCGATCGCTCCCCCGGCCCAGGCGTGCCGGCGGGGACTCCGATCAGGGGCAGGTGCGGGCGGTCCCTCCGGCGCCACGAGCCCCGGCACCGGACGACGCCGCCTCGCCACCAGCCCGAGGCCCAGGGCCGCCACGGCGAGGAGGAGTCCCGCCCCGCTGACCAGCAGCGCTACGTCGGCGCGGTGCTGCGGACCGAACGCGATGCGGAAGGTGTGCCGGCCGGGGGTGTTGATCACCCAGCCAGTCGAGTAGCCGTCGAGCACCTGCGGCGGACCGAGATCCGTGCCGTCCATCGTCGCGGTCCACCGGGCGTCGTACCCCTGCCCGGTGATCAGCGTGTAGGGGCCGGTGGCCGACCCGGACGTGGTCGCGACCGTGGTCCGCCCGTCGGTGCGTACGTCGAGGGGCGGGGCCGAGGTGGTGCGGGCCGACGGGCGGACCCCCGCGTCGAGCAGGTCCAGGGAGTCCAGCACGAGACCGCCGGCTGACCGGAGCGTGTGTGGACCTGCTGCCAGCGTGGTCCTCGAGCACGACCGCCACAGCGTCGCCGACCCGTAGGCGGCCTCGAGCGCGGCAGGATGAGCTGGTTGCAGCCGGACCGCGCGACCGTCGAGCAGCGCCACCGGGGGGCAGACGTAGGCGGGCCGCCGGCGCTCGAGCATCTGCACGCCGGTGTCGACCGTGGTGAAGCGCGGTGGCGGCTGCGCGGCGCTGCCGCGCGAGCGGGTCAGCGTCAGCCGCACGGACCGTCCCAGCACCGGCTGGCCGACCTTGCCCTGGAGGAACAGGTAGCTGCGTCCGGTCGTGAGGGGGAAGGTGCCGATCCTGCGGCCGTCGACCCGCACGGACACGGCGGTGGCCACGTCGTTCGAGCGGACCCGGGCGGAGCGGTGGCCGGCTCGCTGGACGACCGTGACGAGGGAGACGTCGCGGCGTGGTCCTCGCACCTCGATCGAGGCGCCGGGCAGGTCGGAGTCCGGCACCCAGGCGGTCGAGGGCCTGTCGTCCAGGGCGCCGGACGCGCGGTTGCGAGGGTCGTTGCCGAACTGGCTGCTGGAGGTCGCGGTGACCCGACCGGAGTAGCCGACCAGCCGGTCGTAGAGCCGCTCCGAGCCGGTGGGCACCTTCAGCTGCGCCCGCAGGCGGAAGGTGCGCCGGTCGGGGAGGGAGAAGTCGCGGTCGAGCCCGATCTCCGGGTCGTCCGAGGGCGAGGCGCTGCCCTGGCTGCGGGTGAGCAGCACGTCGAGGGGCGTGCGGTCCAGCCGCGCGCGCTGCCGGGCGTCCATCGCGGCTGCGGCCCGGACCACGCCCAGCGGTGCGCGGGCCACCCGGATGGACTGGGCCTGGCTCGCGGCACCCCCGATGGCCACGTCGGAGATGCCAACCAGGTTGAAGCCGTCGCCGACCTCGCTGTCGATCCGCACCTCGAGCCGGTCGCTGACGACCTGCTGGAGGTTCACCACGGCCCTGCCCGTGGCCGGGAGCGTGACGGTGCGGCTGGTCGAGCCGGCCCGGACCGTGACCTGGCCGATGCGCACCGACCCCACCTGTTCCTGGGTGATCGCGACCCGGCCCAGCTGACGCGGGTGCGGAAGGGTGAGGGTCAACCGGGCCCCGACCCCGCGCTTGAAGTCACCGAACAACCAGCTCGACGCCGGGTCGCGGTCGATCGCGTTCTCCGGCGAGCTGTAGGGAACGTCGAAGAAGGCACCCCCCTCCTGGGTCGCAGCGGCCTGGATGCCCTCGGTGCGCAGCACCGTCTGCAGGCCCGGGTCGGTGCCGAGGGTCCGGGTGGTCCCCAGGGGCGTCGCCGCCGGCAGCAGCGGACCCTGCCCCCCGACCAGGCGGTTGGAGATCGTGTCCCGACGGGCGTTCGTGTCGGTGACCACCACGCGGTGGTCCGGCCCGAGCGACGAGGCCAGCTGGGCGGGGCTCAGGTCGCTGACGTAGCGGAACCCCGGGTCCTGACCCAGCAGCCCGGCCCGGCGCATCGCGGGCAGCGCCCACCCGTCGCCGTCGACGACCAGCGACCCCGCGACGGGCTCGGCCCGCACGGTGGGCCGGGCGTCGCGGACGCCGTACAGCTGGAGGGGTGGCAGGTTCCGCTCGGCCGGGTCGGGCGCCTGCAGCTCCGGGGTGACGACGTTCTCACCCGGCCCCCCGAAGCTCTCCAGGCCGGTCAGGCCGGGGTCCAGGCGGGCGACCCGCTCGGTGAGCGCCGGCCGCGCGCCGCCGTACTCCTCGAAGCGGACGTCGTGCCGCACCAGGACGTCACCGGCGCCGAGGTAGCGCGCGAAGGTGGACAGCGACGCGGCCGGAGCCGTGCCCGACTGGAGCGAGTCGTCCAGCGCAGCCAGCAGGTTGGCCCCGGCTGCGGACGTGTTCGGCGTGGTCTCGGGGATGACCGCGTCCCGGTCGAGCAGCGAGTTGGTGACGTCGTCGGGGCGCGGCTCGCTCCAGGAGTAGCTCGACCGGGTCTGGCCGGGCAGGAGCAGCACCCGGGACGCGTGGCTGCGGGCGTCGAGCGCAGCAGCGGCCTGGTGCCAGTAGCGAGGCACGTCTATGTGCGAGATGTAGAGCCGCCCGCTCACTGCCGGCAGCGACCACGCCACCAGGACCACGAACGCCAGCGGCGCGAGGAGCCCGAGGAGGGCGGGGCGGTCCCCCAGCCGCCCGACCAGCGCGACCGCGCCCCAGCCGAGGAGCAGGGCCAGCGCCACCACGAGGACCGAGCCGACCTTGTTGGTGGTGCGGAAGGCGCTCAGGGCGGTGACGTCCTCGAACAGCCACCGGAGCAGGCGTCCGAAGGGCGACGGTGCGGAGACGGGGTAGAGACCCACCATGACGACGGCCGCGAGGACCAGCAGGGGGGCGGTGACCCGGATCAGCCGCCCGGGAGCGTAGCCCAGCGCCACCAGCGCGGTCGCGGGCAGCAGCAGGGTCAGCACCACCACGAAGGGGTCCAGGAGGTAGGCGGTGAACTGGGGCACCCAGGGTCCGTCGGCGTCCCGGCCGTAGAGCGACCACTGGCCGAGGCCGCGGAGCACCTCCGGGAAGGACGACACCGATGCGATGCCCGAGAAGGACTCCGAGGCCCCCACGATCGACGAGCCGGTCGCGACGGCCGAGACGGCCGGCACCAGCCAGTAGCAGGACAGCAGCACCACGAAGAAGGCGCAGCGCAGCACCACCCGGGTCGCGTCGCGCCAGCCCAGGGCGTACGGCGTCCGCAGGGCCCACACCACGGCCGGCACCGCCAGCAGCTGGAACACCGGCACCACCCCGACGTTCATGCCGCTCATCGCGAAGAAGGTCAGCCCGAAGGCGGCCGGCCACATCCAGGACCGGGGCTGCTGCAGCCCCCGGACCAGACAGACCAGCTGCCAGGGCAGCAGGCAGAGCGGGAGGGCGATCGCGAGGGTGGCGCCGGCCGTCACCGTGTAGGGGTTGGCCAGGAACACCACCGCGGCCACCAGCGGGGCGACCCACCCGGCCCTCGGGAGGAGCAGCCTCAGCAGCCGGGCCGCGCCCCCTGCACCCACGACCCAGAGCGCCAGGTGCAGCACCTTGTAGGCCGCCCCGGCGGGAAGGCCCAGGGCGCGGAGCCCGGCCATCACGGCCAGGACCGGGGCGAGACCCACGTTGAAGTTCGGTGAGCCGAGGTAGGGCGAGGAGGTCCAGGCGGACAGGTAGCGACCGAGCATCCGACCGGGCGCGAGATAGACCTCGGGCTTGATGTCGGTGGGGACCGTTCCCCAGCCATTGAGGAACACGACCAGGGCGAGGAGCACGACGAGGCATCCCGCGGCGACGTTCGCCGGCCGCAATAGTCTCTGCACGATGCCCTTAGTCTAGTTTGGCTGGCCGGGGCACATCCTAGTCACCACCGGGAGAGGGGACCGATGGCTCCGGAGCGCGGCCGGCACGCGTGGCCGGGACGGCCCGGGCTCACCGCCTTCGCCCGGTCCGACCTCACCCTGGGCGTCGGGATGGCCCTCGGGACCGCTCTCAGCTACGCCTTCTCGCTCGTCGTCTCGCGCTCGCTCGGCCCCGCAGGTTTCGGCGCGTTCTCCGCAGTGATCGGCTTCGGGCTGCTCGGCTCGATCCCGGCCGGTGCGCTGCAGGTCGTCGTCGCCCGCCGGGTCGTGATGCGGGCGCCGCACGCCCAGGCCCCGGTGCTGGCCGGGATGGTCGGAGGCGGCCTGCTGGTCGCGATGACCGTCCTGTCGCCGGTGCTCGAGCGGGTCCTTCACCTGCCCTCGGTGTGGCCGGCCGTCGCGCTCGGCGCGCTGCTGGTCCCGATGACGCTCACCGGGGTCTACCAGGGACTGCTGCTGGGGCGACGTCGGCTGGGGGCCCTGGCCGTGCTCTACGTGGTGACCTCCCTCGGTCGTCTGCTGGCCGGGGTGGCCGCTGCGCTGTTCGGGCTGAGCATCACCGAGCTGCTCTTCGCCACGGTGGTGATGGGCGCCCTGGCCGCTGCCTGGGGTGGCTGGGTGACCCGCTCGGACGGCCAGGCCGTCACCGGGGGGTCGCTGCTCGAGCTGGGCCTGGAGGTGCTCCGGTCCTCGTGGACGCTGTCCTCGCTGATCGCGCTGACCAGTGTCGACGTCGTCCTGGCCCGCCACTACCTGTCCCGCCAGGCGTCCGGCGAGTACGCCCTCGCCGCGCTGTTCGGCAAGGTCGTCTTCTGGGGGACCCAGTTCGTGGCGCTCGTCGTCGTGCCACGGGTGACCCACGACAGCGGTCGTCGCGCCGTCCGGCCGGCCGTCGTCGCCGTCGCCGGCCTGGGACTCGCCGTCACGGCGGTGCTGCTGCCCTCTCCCCGCTGGTGGGTCGTCGCGGTCGGCGGTCCGGACTACGCGAACGCGGCCGGACTCGCGGTCGCCTTCAGCGTCGTGGGCACGGGGTGGGCCCTGCTCCAGGTGGTCCTGTTCGGCCAGATGGGACGCAACCGCGTCGGCATCTCCGGAGCCGTCTGGACGGCGACGGTCGTGGAGCTCGTGCTGTGCGTCGGCTGGCTGCACCACAGCGCGGCGGAGGTGCTCGCGTCGGTGGGGCTCGCCGCGGTGCTGGCCCTGGCCTCCGGCGCCGTAGTGGCGACCCGCGGCGGCCCGCGGCCGCTACTCGACGACGGTGCGTGACTGCTTCGGGACCAGTCGCTTGGCCAGCGGGACCAGCTTCGGGTAGCGGTGCAGCGCGCGCCAGACCACGCTGGTGGCAGGCCCGCGGACCCCGACCTGCACCAGCCGTCTGGCCCGGGTCCCCGCACCCATGGTGCGGCGGGCGCCGACCGGCCGGCGGAAGGCGAGCACGTGCAGGCCGTTGGCCCAGCGCGGGTCGTCGTCGCGGACCGCGTCCCAGGTGCGGACCACCTCCCAGCCGGGATGCCGGTCGAGGTAGCGCCGGTGCGCCTGCTGCACCATGGGCCACGACGCGTCGTCTACCAGGACCAGCGCCTCGTCGGCGAGGAGCGGCTCCACCACCCCGAGAGCGAGGTAGTGGGTGAGGCCGGTGTGCGCGCCGTCGTAGAAGTAGACCCCGACCGGTCGGTCCACCGCCTCGGGACGCGCCAGCACGCGGAAGCAGTCGCCCTCGAGGAGCGCGATGTCACAGCCGGCGGCGTACCTCTCGATGTTGCGAGCGAGCTCCGCGCGGGCCTCCAGACCCAGCATGCCGAACTCCAGGTAGTTCTCCACCGCGACGAACCTCGCGGACCGGTTGTCCGAGACGGCGGCGCACAGTGACCGGCCCTTGTAGGTGCCGACCTCCAGGTAGCACTC
>JBDTXF010000082.1:0-9088 GCA_040006355.1 Nocardioidaceae bacterium
CGGCGACGTGCAGGCGTTCATCCAGTACTCCCGCCAGTTCACCCAGCCGCTCACCCAGGTCGCCTCGATGGTCAACCTGCTGCAGTCCGGGGTGGCGTCGGCCGAGCGGGTCTTCGAGCTGCTCGACGCCGTGGAGGAGCCCGTCGAGGAGGCGGCGCCGCTCGCGGTCGGGGGGCGCGGCGAGGTGGTCTTCGAGCACGTCTCGTTCCGCTACGAGGCCGACCAGCCGCTGATCGAGGACCTCTCGCTGGTCGCGCGGCCGGGCCAGACCGTCGCGATCGTCGGTCCGACGGGCGCCGGCAAGACGACCCTGGTCAACCTGGTGATGCGGTTCTACGACGTGGCCGGCGGCCGGATCACCCTCGACGGCGTGGACATCGCCGGCATGCGCCGATCGGACCTGCGGGGCCGCACCGGCATGGTTCTGCAGGACACCTGGCTGTTCGAGGGGTCGATCCGCGACAACATCGCCTACGGCCGACCCGACGCGTCCGACGCGGACATCCTGGAGGCGGCGCGGGCCACCTTCGTGGACCGGTTCGTGCACAACCTTCCCGACGGCTACGACACCGTGGTCGACGAGGAGGGCAGCAGCATCAGCGCCGGCGAGCGGCAGCTGGTCACCATCGCCCGGGCGTTCCTCGCCGACCCGGCCCTGCTGATCCTCGACGAGGCGACCAGCTCGGTCGACACCCGCACCGAGCTGCTCGTGCAGCAGGCGATGGCCGCGCTGCGCTCGGACCGGACCAGCTTCGTGATCGCGCACCGGCTGTCCACGATCCGTGACGCCGACCTGATCCTGGTGATGGAGGCCGGCTCGATCGTCGAGCAGGGCACCCACGAGGAGCTGCTCGCGGTGGACGGTGCCTACGCGGCGCTGTACAACTCGCAGTTCTCCCAGGCCCTGGTCTGATCGTCAGGCAGGCGACAGGTTGTCCCCCCTAGGGTGGGGCGATGTGCGCCCGCCCTCCTCGGCCTCCTGCGTGAGACTGCCACGCCTGCGGCAGGTGGCCGGTGTCGTCGTCTCGGGACTGCTGCTGGCCGGCTGCTCCAGCGGCGCCCCGTCCTCCACAGCGACAGCCACGGTCACCGATCCGGCCGGCTCGGCAACGACCCGCAGCGCCGCCGACGCGCCGCCCTCGTCCACGCCTGCGGCCGCCTCCCGCGCTCCGCGGGTCGCGGCCCCGTTCCGGCACCGGCTGCCGGGCATGCCGCCGGTGCTGCCGGGAGGGGTCTACGCCGCCGCGCGGGGACGCCTGCCGGCGCGCGTCGCGCACGACCCGGCGTACCTCTACGTCCCGAACTCCTCCGGCGCGCCGATCACCACCGTCATCGACCAGCGCACCCGCAAGGTCGTGCGGGTCCTGCACACCGGCACGCTGTCCCAGCACGTCACCCCGTCCTGGGACCTGCGCACGCTGTACGTCGAGGCGAGCGCCGCCAACCAGCTGGTCGCCCTCGACCCGGCGACCGGGAGGGTCGAGCGTCGCATCCCCCAGCGCCGGCCCTACAACCTCTACTTCACCCCGGACGGCCGTCAGGCGGTGGTGATGGCCGAGCAGGACGACGACATCGTCTTCACCGACCCGCACTCCTTCCGGCGCCATGCGGTGGTGCACGACCCGAGCTGCGAGGGACCCAACCACGCGGACTTCTCTGCCAACGGCCGCTCATTCGTCGTCACCTGCGAGTTCTCCGGGTCGCTGCTCGAGGTCTCGACCCTGACCCACCGGGTGCTGGGCCGGCTGCACCTGCCCGCGGGGAGCAAGCCGCAGGACGTGCGGCTGGCGCCGGACGGCCGGAGCTTCTACGTCGCCGACATGGGCCGCGACCGGCTGCTCCGGGTGGGCTGGCGGCGGCTGCGGGTCGTCGGCCACACCGATCTCCCCTCGATGCCGCACGGGATCTACCCGAGCCGCGACGGCCGGCGTCTCTACGTCTCGGACCGGATGGCCGGCGAGGTCAGCGTGGTGTCGGTGGCCACCGGCAAGGTGGTGGACACCTGGTCGGCGCCGGGCAGCCACCCCGACATGGGAGGCGTCAGCGCCGACGGCCGGACGCTGTGGCTGTCGGGTCGCTACGACGGCTACGTCTACGGCTGGGACACCCGCAGCGGCAGGCTCGTCGCCAAGATCGCGGTCGGCGGGAGCCCGCACGGGCTGCTGGTCTGGCCGCAGCCCGGCCGCTACTCGCTGGGGCACACCGGGAACCTGCGGTGAGGCGTCCGCCTCCCGCGCTCGCTGTGCTCGCCGCCGCCGCCCTGCTGGCCGGCTGCTCGACCTCCTCGCCGAGCGCGACCTCGCGCCCGAGCGCCGCGTCGACCTCGCGCGCCAGCTCGTCGACCAGCACGTCGGCGAGCCCGACGGGCTCGTCGGGGTCACGGGTCCGGGTGCCCGTTCTGCGGATCCGGCTGCTGCCAGGTCGGCTGCCCCGCCCGCTGGCCCGCGAGGCACTCGCGCCCGGCGCCGTCCCCTCCCGGGTGGTGGTCGCCGGAGGACTGCTCGCCGGTGACGCGTCGAGCGCGTCGTCGTACGTCCTGGACCTGCGCACCGGCGCCACCACCGGCCTGCCGGACCTGCCGACCGCCGTCCACGACACCGCCGGCTCGACGGTCGGCGGGAGGCGGCCGACCAGTCTGGTGATCGGCGGCGGCAACGCCAGCGAGCAGTCCGTCGTGCAGGGTCGTCGGCGCGGCCGGTGGACGGTCGTCGGCCACCTGCCCTCGACGCGCTCGGACCTGTCCGCGGTCCGGCTCGACGGTCGGGTCTACGTCGTCGGCGGCTACGACGGGACCACTCCCGCCGTCGCGGCGGTGCTGTCCAGTGCCGACGGGCGACGATGGACGAGGGTCGCCACGCTCCCGGTCCCGGTGCGGTACGCCGCTGTCGTCGCCCAGGAAGGCGCCGTCTGGGTGTTCGGCGGCGAGCGCGACCACGCGATGGTCGACGCCGTCCAGCGCATCGATCCGGCCTCCGGTCGGGCGCGGGTCGTCGCGCACCTGCCGCGCGCGCTGGGCCACGCCCAGGCGGTCGTCGTGGGCGGACGCCTCCTGGTGGCGGGGGGGCGCACCGGCACGGACCGGCTGACGGCCCGCACCTGGTGGTTCGACCCGGCGACGCGGCGCTTCACGCGGGCCCGGAGCCTGCCGACGCCGCTCGCCGACTCCGCGGCGGTCAGCCTGGGCTCGTCGGTCCTGCTGGTGGGCGGGGAGACGCCCTCGTTCTCCGACCGGGTGCTGCGGCTCACCTACCGGTGACGGCCCCTCCGGCGACGGACCCGGCGGGCACGCAGACGGCCCGCAGGCGGTGCGGTGCGAGACCGCTCTCCGGTCGGATGATGTCCGGAGCGCCTACGGGCCGGGTGACTGCTTGGTAGTGACCAGCGCGCACTGCTCTCAGCGTGGCTGGGGGTGCGCTGCTAGCGAGCAGCCACCTCACGAATCCGTGAAGAATGCACTTCCGGACCACCTCCTTTCCCGTGTCCGACCACGCTACGTCCGTCCCCGGGTCGCGGACAAGAGGTTTCTGCCGGATGAGAGCGTGGTCGGGTGCACAGCGAGCCGGAGCAGCCGCCCACCTCCCGGCGGCGCTGGCGATCGGTCCTGACCGACGTGCGGCCGCTGCAGGCCTCGCCGCCCTACCGCCGGCTGTTCTTCGGCAACACCGTCGCCCAGCTCGGCCAGCAGATGACCAACGTCGCGGTCGCGATCCAGGTCTACTCACTCACCCACTCCTCGTTCTACGTCGGGCTGGTCGGCGTCTTCGCGCTGGTCCCGCTGGTGGCGCTCGGACTCTACGGCGGTGCGATCGCCGACGCGGTCGACCGGCGCTCGCTGGCCCTGGTCGCCAGCGCCGGGCTCTGGGCGGTCTCGATCGCCCTGGCGGCGCAGGCGTTCTCGGGCAACCGATCGGTCTGGCTGCTCTATGGCTGCATCGCCGTGCAGTCGGGGTTCTACGCCGTGAACAACCCGGCCCGCAGTGCGATGGTGCCGCGGCTGATCGACCCCGAGCTGGTGCCGGCGGCCGCCGCCCTCAACATGGCCTCGTCCAACCTGGGCCTGACCCTCGGACCGATGCTCGGTGCACTGGCGGTGGCCTGGCACGGGTTCGGCGCGGCGTACTCGATCGACGTGGTGACCTTCTCGGCGGCCTACTACGCGCTGCTCCGGCTGCCGCGGATGCCCCCGCCGGCGGACAGCCCGAGGGCCGGCATGCGGTCGGTCGTCGACGGTCTGCGCTTCCTGGGCCGGTCGCCGAACCTGCGGATGACCTTCGTGGTCGACCTGTGCGCGATGGTGCTGGCACAGCCGCGGGCGCTGTTCCCGGCCCTGGCCTACAAGGTGTACGGCGGCGGGGCCGGTGTCGTGGGCGTGCTGCAGGCGGCTCCGGCCGCAGGAGCCGTGGTCGCGTTCCTGTTCTCGGGATGGGTGGGCCGGGTCCGGCTCCAGGGCATGGCGATCGTGGTCGCGCTGGTCGTCGACGGCGCCGCGGTCGGCGGGGTGGGGCTCACCGACGTGCTCTGGGTCGGCGTCGGGTTCCTCGCGCTGTCCGGGATGGCGGACATGATCAGCGCGGCGTACCGCTCCACGATCCTGCAGGTCGCGGCGCCCGACGAGCTGCGGGGTCGGCTGCAGGGCGTGTTCATCGTGGTCGTCGCGGGCGGACCCCGGGCCGGTGACTTCCTGGCCGGGTCCGTGGCCAGCAGCACCGGCGAGCGGCTGGCGCTGCTGCTCGGTGGTCTCGGGTGCATCGTCGGCGTGCTCACCGCGAGCGCGCTGTCGCGCCGGTTCCTGGCCTACGACGCTGGACGCCCGACGCCGTGAGCCGCAACGACCCGCGTGGGGAGGATCACGTTCGATGCCGGGAGAATGAATGGTTGCAACACGCAAGCATTGGGTAGGGTGACGGGGTACCCGATCAGGAACACGAGGACATGACTCAGACCACCCAGTCCCCCGGCCGCTCCACCGGCCGCTCCACCGGCCGATCCACCGGCAGGCACGCCGCCTCCGAGCTCGACGCTCCCGCCACCATCGCGGGCGGGCGGCACGCCGCGACGGCCCCCACCCCCCACGACGACCAGACCGCGCCCGAGCAGATGTCGCACCGGCAGATCCTCGAGGCGCTGTCGGGTCTGCTGCTCGGACTCTTCGTCGCGATGCTGTCCTCCACCGTGGTGTCCAACGCGCTGCCGCGCATCGTGGCCGACCTCCAGGGCAGCGAGTCCGGCTACACCTGGGTCGTCGTCGCCACCCTGCTCACGATGACCGCCTCGACGCCGATCTGGGGCAAGCTCTCGGACCTGTTCAGCAAGAAGATGCTCGTCCAGACGGCCCTGGTGATCTACTCGATCGGCTCGCTGGCCGCCGCGGTCTCCCCGAACATGGGCTCCCTGATCGCCGCGCGTGCGGTGCAGGGTCTCGGCGTCGGCGGTCTCACCGCGCTGGTGCAGGTCGTGATCGCCTCGATCGTCTCCCCGCGCGAGCGCGGCCGCTACTCCGGCTACATCGGTGCGGTCTTCGCCCTTGCGACGGTCAGCGGACCGCTCATCGGCGGGGTCATCGTGGACTCGTCGTTCGGCTGGCGGGGCTGCTTCTTCGTCGGGCTGCCGATCGCGGTGCTGGCGTTCGTGGTGCTGCAGCGGACGCTGCACCTGACCACGCTCAAGCGCGAGGTGCACATCGACTACCTCGGCGCCGGCCTGATCACCGGAGGCGTCTCGACGCTGCTGATCTGGGTCTCGCTGGCCGGCAACAACTTCGGCTGGACGTCCTTCACCAGCGTCGCGATGGTCGTCCTCGGCGTCCTGCTCCTGGTCGCCGCGGTCACCGTCGAGGTGCGCGTCGTGGAGCCGATCATCCCGCTGCGGCTCTTCCGCGACCGCACCACGAGCCTGGCCACCTTCGCCTCGATCATGGTCGGCATCGCGATGTTCGGCTCGACGGTCTACCTCTCGCAGTACTTCCAGATCGCGCGGGGGATGACCCCGACGCACGCCGGCCTGATGACCATCGCGATGGTCGGCGGTCTGGTGGTCTCGAGCCTCACCACCGGCCGCATCATCAGCCGGACCGGTCGCTGGAAGCGCTACCTGGTCGGCGGGATGGTGCTGGTCGTGATCGGCCTGTTCCTGCTCGGCTCCATCGACGACAAGACCGCCCTCGTGGAGGTCGGCGCGTTCATGGCCGTTCTCGGCGTCGGGCTCGGTGCGACCATGCAGAACCTCGTGCTGGCCGTGCAGAACAACACCGCCCAGAAGGACATGGGCGCCGCGAGCTCGGTGGTCGCGTTCTTCCGGTCGATGGGTGGCTCGATCGGAGTCTCCGCGCTGGGGGCCGTGCTCAGCCACCACGTCTCGGCCGACGTGGCCAGGGGCCTCACCAGGTTGGGCGTCGACTCGGGGTCGGCCTCGGGCTCGAGCGGCATCCCCGACATGTCGACGCTGCCCGGTCCGGTCCGCGCGGTCTTCGAGGCGGCCTACGGGCAGGGCATCGGCACGATCTTCATGATCGCCGCTCCGTGTGCGCTGATCGCCCTGGTCGCGGTGACCTTCATCCGCGAGGTGCCGCTGCGCACGACCATCGAGCGTGAGGACGAGGCCGCTCAGGTCCCCGAGGTCGTCGGGGCACGCTGAGCGTCGCGCCGGCCGTCCGGCTGGGCCCCTGGCACCTCGGTGCCGGGGGCCCGCTGCGTCGGGACCCACGGGACCGGGGTCGCCGGACTCACAGGTGTGGTCGTCGCGGCACGCCGGCCGACCACGGTCAGCGTGGCCACGCAGGTGAGGGCCAGGGACACCAGCAGCCCCCGGGGCCCGAGGACGCCGGCCAGCCAGGGCGCGGCCAGCGATCCCAGCAGCGCCGCCCCGACCATCACGCTGTCGGTCAGGCCCAGCACCCCCGCACGGTGCGCATCGGGGACCCCGTCCTGGATCGCCTCGGTGGCCGCTCCCTCCACGTGCACGGTCGCTGCCCCGGCGATCACCAGCGGCAGCACCGCCGCGCCGACCGACCCGGTGGCCGCCAGCGCCGCGAGGGCCGCCCCGAGCAGCAGCAGACCCCCACGTGCCCGCCCGCTCGCTGAGGACCCGAGCCGCCACAGCAGCGGAGCGCCGAGAGCTCCGAAGCCCAGCATCCCGGTGGCCAGCCCATAGCCACCGGCATCGTCGTGCCAGAGCCGAGCCGCCACCGGCAGCAGACCCAGCACCAGCACCGCGTCCACCGCGTTCAACAGGCCAAGCACCCCGACCGCCCGGCTGGCGACGCGGGACCGGCGCAGCGCCTGCAGGACCCCGCCCTCGCCCGAGCGGTCATCGGCGGCGCGGCCCGGACGCGCAAGCATCACCCCGAGGACCAGCCCGTAGGACGCCACCGCCAGGACCACCGCGCACAGCGGCAGCCAGCGCCGGGTCGGCGCGGCGAGCAGCAGCCCGCCCAGCGCCGGCCCGACCACGAACGACGCGACCTCGATGGTGACCAGCAGGTCGGTCGCCCGGCGCCGGGCCTCACCGGCGGCACCGGGCATCGCGGCGGCCAGCGCGGGGTACGCCGGGGTGCCGCACGCGATGGTCAGGGCCGCGGCCACCACCGCCGCGAGCAGCCGGCCCTGCCAGACCGCCACGGCGACCGCCGCGAGCAGCACGACGCGCGCCGCGAGGGTCGCGCGCAGCAGCCGGTCGCGGCGGAACCGGTCCGCCAGCCGGCCGGTCGCCCACGAGAGCAGCACGTAGGGGAGCATCCGGGCGGCCCCGGCGAGACCGAGGAGCAGCTCGCCGTGCCCACCGTCGCCGGTCCGCTCCCAGACCAGGACCAGGAGCAGTGGCCACGGCAGGGACATGCCCACCGACGCCAGCGCGTGACTGACCAGCAGGCGGCGTACGGCACCGGGCAGCGGCACCCGCTCCGAGGTCATCGCACCAGGCGGGTCGCCGGCGCGGCGAACCCGTTGAAGCCCGTCGTCGCGTAGCAGGTGGTGTAGGCGCCGGCGGCGAGCAGGCGCACCGTGTCACCCTCGGACAGCGACAGCGGCAGCTGGACCGGGGTCTTCTCATACAGCACGTCGGCGCTGTCGCAGGTGGGGCCGGCCAGCACGCAGGAACCGGTCGCGCCGCCGTCCACGCTGGTCCGCAGCCGGTAGCGCACCGCCTCGTCGAGCGTCTCCACCAGCCCGCTGAACACGCCCGCGTCGAGGAACACCCAGCGGGTCTGCTCACGTCGTACGACGCCGATGACCGTCGCGACCAGCGTCCCGGCGTCGGCGGCGATGCCCCGGCCCGGCTCGACGATCGTGCGGGGACGGCACCCGCCGAACGACCGGCGCAGGGACCGCTCGATGGCCGCGCCGTAGGCGGGGAGAGGAGGAGCGTCGCCCTCCAGATGGGCCGGGAACCCGCCGCCGAGGTCGAGGACCCAAGGGGAGGCGTCCTCGACCCCGAGCGCGGCGAGGACGCGGGCCGCCTCGGCGATCGGTGCGTCCCAGGCCTGCGGGTCGCGCTGCTGGGACCCGACATGGAAGGACAGCCCGGCCGGGTCGAGGCCCAGGCCGGCCGCGGCGCGCAGTATCTGGACGGCCTCGCGTCCCGAGCAGCCGAACTTGCGCGAGAGGGACCAGTCCGAGCCCTCCCCCGAGGTGCGCAGCCGGCAGAGCACGGAGGACCCGGGCGCGGCGGCCGCGACCTTGTGGGTCTCCTCGAGCGAGTCGACGGCGAACAGGCGCACGCCGAGCCGAGCCGTCAGCGCGATGTCCGCGCGGCTCTTGACCGGGTTGGAGCAGACCAGGTCGCCCGGGTCCGCTCCGGCGTCCAGGGCAGCGGTGACCTCTGCTGGGCCGGCCACGTCGAAGCGACTGCCGGCGGCGGCGAGCGCGGCCAGCAGCGACGGGTGCGGGTTGGCCTTGACCGCGTAGTGCACCGCGGTGCCCGGCAGGGTCGCGGCGAGCCGTCGGTAGCGGGTGACGGCTGCTGACGCGTCCAGGTCGAGGTAGGGCGTCGCGGGAGTCCGCTGGCTCCCCGACCGCCGGCCGTCCGGGTCGGGGCACGTTCCTGGTGGGGTGCGTAGCAGGGAGAGGGTGCCGAGCGTCGTACGCATGCGGGT
>JBDTXF010000083.1:0-9084 GCA_040006355.1 Nocardioidaceae bacterium
CAAACTGCAGGAGCGACACCGAATTCGCTGGGAGCGGCGGCTACTCCCCGGACCCCGACGCGGACTGCCACCTGCTGGTCGGAGACGCCAGCGCCCTGCCGGCCATCGCCGTCGCCCTGGAGCGGCTGGCCGCCACCGCGGTCGGCCGGGCGGTCGTCGAGGTCGACGACGCCGAGGACGAGATCGAGCTCACCGCACCCGCCGGGGTCGAGGTGACCTGGGTGCACCAGCGAGACGAGCGCCCCGGGGCGCGGCTCGTCGACGCGGTCCGGTCGCTGCCGTGGCCGGACGGCGATCTGCGGGCCTTCGTGCACGGTGAGGCGGGGGCGGTCAAGGACCTGCGCACCTACCTGCGCACCGAGCGGGCGATGGGCCTGGACCGGCTCTCGATCTCCGGCTACTGGCGGCTCGGGGTCGACGACGAGGGCTGGCGTGCGGGCAAGCGCGCGTGGAACGCCGCGATCGAGTCGGCGGAGTCAGCGGCCTCCGGCTGAGGGATCGCCTCCCGCCCGCGTCGGGCCCCTCAGGCATCGCCCTGCTGCTTGGTCCGGTGCAGGAGCCAGTCACTGCCGGTGTCGATGAGCGCATAGCGCACCGAGGACGCCCGTCCGTGCAGGACCAGCACGGTCCTGCGCTCGTTGCGGTCCTCCCGCTCCCACCAGCCGAGGTCCGCGATCTGCTTGTCGCCGTCCTCGTAGTGCAGGTGGTCCAGGTCGTGGTCGGGCACCGCGACCGCGAGCCGGTCCTGCCGAGGGGAGGTGGGCAGCCCCTTGGGCAGGGCCCAGGACCGGAGCACGCCGTCCTCCTCGAGCCGCAGGTCGAAGTGGTGGCGCGGCTTGTGGTGCTCGTGCAGGACGAAGGCGGGGTGCTGCGGGGTCATCCCCCGATGGTGCCAGCCGCGGACGCGGACGCCGGGGCTGTCGGCGCGGGCTCGTAGGCTCGGGGGCATGGTCGACCTGTCCTCCCTGCTCTCCGACGAGGACCTGCGCCGCCGCTACGGCACCCCGACGCTGGACCGGGCCTGGGACTACGTCCGCCGCGGCAAGGTGCTGTCGTGCAGCCACGACCTCGACAGCGACGGGGACCTCGACATCCGGGGCACCGTGTCCGGGTCGACCAGCGCGCCGTACGTCGTGAACCTCAGCGTGGGCGTGGACGGCGAGGGGGTCTGGGTGTTCGGCCGCTGCAGCTGCCCGGTCCACGAGGGCTGCAAGCACGTCCTCGCACTGCTGATCACGGTCCGCGACGAGCACGCCCGGGACACCCCTGAGCACGGCCGCAGGTGGGAGCGGCAGCTCGGGTCGCTGCTCGACGAGCTCGACGAGCACGCAGAGCTCGCCACCCGGCGTCCGGACAAGCCGCTGGCCCTGCAGCTCGACCTCAAGCCGCCCGGACGATCGGGCGGCTACCGCGGCTGGTCCCAGGCGATCGGGCCGGTGCGCGGGCAGCTGCGGCTGCGCCCGCTCCAACGTGGCGCCCGCGACAACTGGGTGCGCAGCGGCGTCTCGTGGGCCGGCGTCCCCTACCTCGACCGGAGCGGACACCCGGCCGCGCAGGTCGCCGTGCTCAACGACCTGCTGTCCGCGCACCGCGCGGCCAGCCGGCAGATGTACTTCGGCGCCGACCCCCACCTCACCCTGGGCACCTTCGGACCGGACGAGGTCGATCTGCTCCGGCGCGCGGTCGCCGCCGGGATGCCCCTGGTGTCCGGCGCCGGCCTCTCGGAGGTCCGGGTCGCCGAGCCGGTGACCGTCCAGCTCGACGTCAACGCGGCGCCCGAGCACGACGCCCAGCTGCGGCTCGGGGTCGCCCTGGAGGGGGAGTGGTATCCCTCCTCCGCGCTCGACGTGCTCGGCGAAGGTGGCCACGCCGTCGCGCTGTGGGCCGCCGACGGCGACCTGTGGGCGGTCACGCTGGCCTCGCTGACCTCCCCGGCCGGCCCCGAGGTGCGCCGCCTCCTCAAGCAGGGGGACTCGGTCGTGGTGCCTGCCGCGGACCGCGACGACCTGGTCGCCGAATACCTCCCCCGCCTGCAGCGGCACGTCCCGGTGGTCTCCTCCGACGGGTCCGTCGTGGTGCCGGGGCCGGTGCTGCCCCGGCTCGCGCTGAGGGTCACCTGGGTCGCCGCCGACGAGGTCGTCGCGGCCTGGTCCTGGCGCTACCGGATGGGCACCGACGACCGCGTCTACGCGCTGTCGGAGACCCGAGGCATGCGGGGCGTGCGCCGCCCCGAGCAGGAGCAGGCGCTGCTCGACGCCCTGCGGCTCGACGACGAGCAGACCTACCACCTGTGCCGGTCCCACGACCGCGGGAGGGGACTGGAGGACACCCGCACGTTCACCGACCTGCATGCGGTGCTCTTCGCCGAGCAGCTGCTGCCCGGACTGCGCGGCCAGGTGGAGATCGACGAGATCGGCGACCAGCCGGACTACCAGGAGGTCGAGGGGCGGCCGGTGATCCACTTCGCGTCCGTCGACGGCGACGACGGTGGGCCCGTCGACCCGTCCCGCACCGACTGGCTCGACCTCGAGGTGGTCGTCACCGTCGACGGGGTCGCCGTAGCGCTCGCCCACGTGCTGGCCGCGCTCACCGCGGGCGACGACCAGGTGGTGCTGCGCGGCGGCAAGGTGGTCCGCATCGACGGGCCCGAGTTCGCGCACCTGGCCCGGCTGGTCGAGGCGGCCGCCGAGCTGCGCGACCAGCCGGCCGAGGGCGTGCGGGTGGGGCATGCCGACCTCGGCCTTTGGGACGAGCTCGCCGAGGTCGGCATCGTCGACGCCCAGGCGGCCCAGTGGGTGCGGGCGGCGCAGACGCTGCGCTCCCTGGAGACCCTGCCCGACGTCGAGCCGGTGGGGCTGAAGGCCGATCTGCGCTCCTACCAGCGTGAGGGCTTCCGGTGGCTGGCCTTCTTGTGGGAGTCCGGGCTCGGGGGGATCCTGGCCGACGACATGGGTCTGGGCAAGACCCTGCAGACGCTGGCGCTCGTCGCGCACGCCAGAGAGCACGGCGCGGCACCGTTCCTGGTCGTCGCACCGACCAGCGTGGTGTCCACCTGGGCCGGCGAGGCCGCGAGGTTCACCCCCGGCCTCGACGTGCGGGTCGTCACCGAGTCCCAGGCGCGTCGCGGTGCGTCGATCGCCGCGGTGGCCGAAGGCGCCGACCTCGTGGTCACCTCCTACACGCTGTTCCGGATCGAGCAGGCGGACTACGTCGCGCGGACCTGGGGAGGGCTGGTGCTCGACGAGGCGCAGATGGTCAAGAACCATCACGGCAAGACCTACCAGGCCGTCCGGCGCCTCGACGTACCCTTCCGGCTGGCGCTGACCGGCACCCCGATGGAGAACCGGCTGATGGACCTGTGGTCGCTGCTCTCGATCGTCGCGCCCGGGCTCTACCCGTGGCCGCAGAGGTTCGTGGAGCGGGTCGCCAACCCGGTGGAGCGGCTCGGCGACCGCGAGGTCCTCGAGCGGTTCCGCAGGCGGATCCGGCCGTTCCTGCTGCGTCGCACCAAGGAGCTGGTCGCCGCCGACCTGCCGCCCAAGCAGGAGCAGGTGCTCGAGGTGTCGCTCAACCCACGCCACCGCGCGATCTACGAGACCCACCTGCAGCGCGAGCGGCAGACGGTCCTGGGTCTTCTCGAGGACTTCGACAGGCACCGCATCGCGATCTTCCGGTCGCTGACCCGGCTGCGCCAGCTCAGCCTCGACGCGGCGCTGGTCGACGAGGACTACGACGGCGTCGGCTCGGTCAAGATCGACGTCCTCGTGGACCACCTGCTCGAGCTCGCCGCCGAGGGCCACCGGGCGCTGGTGTTCAGCCAGTTCACCTCCTTCCTGGCCCGGGTCCGCGCCCGGCTCGACGACGAGGGGATCGCCTCGTCCTACCTCGACGGCTCGACCCGCAGGCGCGGGGAGGTGGTCGACAGGTTCAGGAGCGGTGACGACCCGGTCTTCCTGATCAGCCTGAAGGCGGGCGGGGTCGGTCTGACGCTCACCGAGGCCGACTACGTCTTCGTGCTCGACCCCTGGTGGAACCCTGCCGTCGAAGCCCAGGCGGTCGACCGCACCCACCGGATCGGGCAGCAGCGCCCGGTCAACGTCTACCGCCTGGTCGCCTCCGACACCGTCGAGGAGAAGGTGATGGCGCTCAAGGCCCGCAAGGCTGCGCTGTTCGCCCAGGTCGTCGACGGCGACGCGCTGCTGTCCGCACCCCTGGGCGCCGACGACGTCCGAGCGCTGCTCGACGACTGACCGACGACCGCTCCGACCGGCAGTCAGCGACGGAAGACCGGACAATCCACCACAGAGCGGTCGCGACGTGTCGTGTCGCACGTGCCCGTCCGAGTGGTCAGCCGCCGTACCGGTATCGAGAGCGACTGCCCCGGCGTCACCGGCTTTTCGCGGCTGCCAGTTTCCCAGGGGCCCCTGGGAAACAGTCATCACCCCAACGTTGCAACGCTGGGTTCATGCCCGTTTCCCAGGGGCCCCTGGGAAACTGCGGGCGGGTCAGCCGCCGCAACGCCCCCTCACTCCAGGCGTACGACGGTCATCCCGCTCGTCTCGGACGGTCCGCTCATCGCCATCAGGGCGGCCGGTGCCTCCTCGAGTGAGATCACCCGGCCGACCAGGAGGGCGGGGTCGAGGGTGCCGTCCACGACGAGGGCGAGCAGGTCGGCGTACTGGTGGGTGGGCATGCCGTGCGAGCCGTGGAGCGACAGCTCGTGAGCGACCACCCGGTCCATCGGCAGCGGCGGGGTGGACTGGTCGCCCAGCAGCAGCCCCACCTGGACGTGCCGGCCGAGGCGGCGCAGACAGCTCACGGAGGCGACGGCCGCGGCCGGGGAGCCCACCGCGTCGACGGACACGTGCGCGCCGCCGCCGGTGAGGTCGCGGACCGTCTCAGCCGGGTGCTCGGTGCTCACGGCGGCCTCCGCACCCAGGCCGGTGGCGGCGCGCAGCGCGGCAGGGACGACATCGAGAGCGACGACCCTGGCCCCGAGGGCGACACCGACCATCACCGCGGACAGCCCGACGCCCCCGCACCCGTGCACCGCCAGCCACTCGCCGCGGGCCAGGCGCCCGTGGGTGACCAGCGCCCGGTAGGCCGTGGCGAGGCGGCAGCCGAGGGACGCGGCGGTGACGAAGTCCAGGTCGTCGGGGAGCCGCACCAGGTTGGTGTCGGCAGCGTGGATCGCCACCAGCTCCGCGAACGAGCCTGGACCGGTGAAGCCCGGCTGGGTCTGGTCGGGGCAGACCTGGGTGTCACCGGCCAGGCAGTGCTCGCAGACGCCGCAGCCACAGACGAAGGGCGCCGTCACCCGGTCCCCGACGACCCAGTGGTGCACCTGGCCTCCGACCTCGACGACGGTGCCAGCGAGCTCGTGGCCCGGTATGTGGGGAAGCGGCACGGGGTCGTGGCCCCTCCACGCGTGCCAGTCCGAGCGGCAGACGCCGGTCGCCCCGACCCGCACCACGACGCCGTCCGGAGGGCAGTCCGGGTCCGGCCAGGCGCCGAGCACCGGCGGCGCCTGGGTCTCGGCATAGCTGACCGCCCTCATGCGAACATCGTGCGCCCTTCTCGACGACCGCGCGCCCGGCGGTCTCCGTGCCGCCCAGGAATCCAGCGCAGGCTATCGCGCTCGTCGCGTCTGCGCGCCGATGTCCACCCGGGGGACTAGCGTGCGGCTCAACCAGGCCATCGCTCCCCGGAAGGCGACCCGTGACCATGCACCCCGCAGCCGCCGTGATCCTGGCTCCTGTCGCGGTGCGGCCCGGTGGTCGTGCTGCTGCTATGCGTGGTCGTCTCGTGGGAGGCAGCTGATGGCCTGGGCCAGGACGGCGGGGAAGACCGCCGCGAAGTACGGCGTGAAGTACGGACCGCACGCGGTCGCGGTCTGGAAGATCGCGGGCAGCCACGTCGAGAGTGCCGCCCGGAACAAGATGGACGAGGTGACCGCCCGCCGCACCGCCTTCGACCACGCGGGAGGTACGACCGACGGGTCCGTGCTGCGCCTGGTCGACCGCGGAAGGGTGCTGTTCGTGGTCTACAGCGGCAAGGACCCGGTGGCGTCCTACCCCGAAGCGGAGCGCCCGCTCGCCGAGCTCACGATGACGGCGGACCTCGTCAGGCGGGTGACCCCCGAGCAGCACCGCGAGCGCCGGCTGCGGGCCCGTGCCCGTCGGGCCGGTGGCGGTGCCGTGCGGCGGGCACGGCGTCATTGATCCACCGGTTTCCCACCGGACATCCCTGCCTCGGGCTAGCCTGCCAGGGCCCACCTGCAGGAGAAGGCGCCGTTCCCCGCGGCTCCGGGAGGCCCTGGTGGGCGCGGAGGACCCTGTGAGGCGACACCTGAACACCCCTCTGCTGCGGCCTGGCCGAAGGGCCGGACTGCGACGGAACGTGCGCTCCCTCGTCGTGCTGGCGACCGCGACCTCGGCGATCGCCGCCTCGACGCTGGCGTACGGCGACGGCATCGACGTCTCGCACTACCAGGGAGCCGTGTCCTGGTCCAAGGTCGACGACGCCGGGGTCACCTTCGCGTTCATGAAGGCCACCGAGGGCACGACCTACGCCGACCCCACGATGAGGACCAACTGGGTCGGCGCCACCCGGCAGGGGATCTACCGCAGTGCCTACCACTTCGCCCGCCCGAGCACCGCCTCCGGGTCGGCGGCCGCGCAGGCCCGCTTCTTCGTCTCGAAGGTGGGGTCCTTCCGGCACCGGGGCGACCTGCCCCCGGTGCTCGACCTCGAGGCCTCCGGCGGTCTCGGCTCGGCGTCCCTGCGGTCCTGGGTGTCCACCTGGCTCACCACCGTCGAGCGCATCACCGGCCGCACGCCGATCATCTACTGCTCTCCGAGCTTCTGGGAGGACCACCTCGGCAACAGCACGGCCTTCCACCACTACCCGCTCTGGGTCGCGCACTACGGAGTCAGCTCGCCCCGGGTGCCGGGTGGCTGGCCGACCTGGACCTTCTGGCAGCGGACCAGCAGCGGGCGGGTGGCCGGGATCTCCGGCAACGTCGACATGAACCGCTTCAACGGCAGCAACGCCCAGCTCGCGGTGCTCGCGAGATCGACCGGGGGCTCGACGTCGCCTGCCCCCGGTGGGCCCACCCTGCCGACCGGTGCCGCGACGGCGCTGACCATGACCCCGACGACGACCAGCGCGGCCATCGACGAGCGCGTCACCTTCACCGGCGACCTGACCCGCACCACCCCGCTGGCCGGGGCGCCCAGCCAGCCGGTCGCGCTGTGGTCGCGCCCCGTCGGCTCGACGAGGTGGTCCCGCGGTCGGCCGGGCGCCACCGACGGCGCGGGGCACTACCGCCTCAGGGCCACCGTGGCTCGGACGGCCTACTACCAGGCGCGGTCGGTCGGCACCACGACGTACGCCCCGTCGGTGTCGCGGGTCCTCAGGCTGACGACGCCGGCGCGGACCACCACCGCCCTGGACCTGCTCAAGACCAAGGCGAGCGTCGCACCCGGCCGTTCGCTGATGATCTACGGCCACCTGACGGCCGGCGGTGCCGGGCTGGCCCGACAGCCGGTCAGCTACTACAAGCGGTCGCCCGGCGGGGGCGCGTGGACGCTGGTCGGAAGGAGCCGCAGCCTGGCGCCCACCGGCTGGCACTCGCTGACCGTCCACCCCAAGATCTCCCGGGTGTGGAAGGTCGTCTACGGCGGCACCGACCGGTTCCTGCCGCGCACCAGCGCGCTGATGTCGGTGCATGTGCGCTAGCCGCTGTGTCGCGGCACGTCCCTGAGCCGGATGATGGCGCCCATGAGCCATGGTGCGTCACGCAGCTGGGTGCTGCACGTCGACCTCGACCAGTTCATCGCCGCCGTCGAGGTGCTGCGCCGCCCCGAGCTGGCCGGGCTGCCGGTGGTCGTGGGCGGCAGGGGGGACCCCACCGAGCGCGGGGTGGTCTCGACGGCGTCGTACGAAGCGCGTGCGTTCGGGGTCGGGTCGGGGATGCCGCTGCGCACGGCGGCGCGCAAGATCCCCGACGCCGTCTTCCTGCCCGTCGACAAGCCCGCCTACGACGACGCGTCAGCTCAGGTGATGGACGCTCTGCGCTCCCTCGAGGTGCCGGTCGAGGTGCTCGGCTGGGACGAGGCGTTCCTGGCGGTCGAGACTGCCGACCCGGAGGGGTTCGCCGCCGACGTCCGGGCGGCCGTCTGGGAGCGGACTGGGCTGCACTGCTCGGTCGGCATCGGCGACAACAAGCTGCAGGCCAAGATCGCCACCGACTTCGGCAAGCCACGCGGGGTCTTCCGGCTCAGCTCGGAGACCTGGACCGAGCAGATGGGCGACCGGCCGACCGACGCGCTGTGGGGGATCGGCCGCAAGACCGCCACCAAGCTCGCCGGGCTCGGCATCCACACGGTCTCGGAGCTGGCCGGCACCGAGACCCAGCTGCTCGCGGACCGGCTCGGTCCCACCATGGGCCCGTGGTACCGGCGCCTGGGCCGCGGGGTCGACTCCTCCCCGGTCGACGCGACGCCCTACGTCGCCCGCGGCCACGGGCGGGAGACGACCTTCCAGCAGAACCAGTCCGACTGGGGAGCCGTCGCCGACGCGGTGCGCGAGCTCGCGACCCAGGTCACCTCCGACATCAACGGCGAGGGACGGGCCGCGGTGCGGGTCGGGATGAAGCTGCGCTACGCGCCGTTCGAGACCCGGACCCGCTCGCTGACCCTGGCGGCGCCGGCGACGCAGGCGGGACCGATCACCGAGGCGGCGCTCGACCTGCTCACTCGCTTCGACCAGACCCGGGCCGTCCGGCTGGTCGGGGTCCGCGCGGAGATGGAGCCGCCTGCACCCGGCTAGACCCAGATGTTGTCGTGCCGCGCGTAGAAGTCCGCAAGCTCCGCCTCGGTCGGCTTCTCAGGTCGCTGGGCGATCTCCACCAGCCCCTCGAAGTACGCCTCCCTGGGTCCGCCCGGTGCGAACAGGATGAGCATCGAGGCATCGGCGCCCGACTCGTTGCGGAACCCGTGCACGCCGCCCTCCGGCACGAAGGTGAAGTCCCCCGGGTGGGTGTCCACCCACTGCGTCCCGGTGCAGATCGAGACGATCCCG
>JBDTXF010000084.1:0-9073 GCA_040006355.1 Nocardioidaceae bacterium
GGCTCGCCGGCCAGCGCCTCGCGGGCGTGCACGGGCAGCTCGTCCCCGGTGAAGACCTGCAGCCAGGAGTACGCCTGGTCCATCCACAGCCGCACCCCGACGTCCGAGCGGGCGTCACGGAGCACGACCTCGGCGCGACCGTCGGCGCCACGGACGACGTCGGTGAAGGCCGTGTCCAGGCGGGTGGACCGGATCGGCCGCGCCACCCGGAAGTCGAGGTCCGTGTCGCGGACGTCGTCGCGCCCGGTGGGGATCAGCCGGTCGTCGACGAGCAGCCGGGTCGCGACGGGCAGGGTCAGCTCCCAGCCGTCGACCGGCCCGCTCCCGGTGGTCAGGTAGGGATGCGCACCGTAGGCGTACGGCGCGGGGGAGTCGCCCAGGTTCGTCGCGGTGAAGGTCACCGTCAGCCCGTCGGCGGACAGGTCGTAGAGCACGTGCAGGTCCAGCGTCCACGGATAGCCGGTCTGGCTCATCAGCCGGTAGACCAGCGACACCGAGTGGTCGGTGCGCTCCTCCACGCTCCACGACGTCCAGCGCACCAGCCCGTGGGTGGCGTTGTGCCGTGACGGCTCGCTGAGCGGCAGCTGCAGGTCGGCGCCGGCGAAGGTGTACCTCCCGTCGCGGATCCGGTTCGGCCACGGCGCGAGCAGCTGGCCCCGCCCCGAGGCGGACTGGCCGTCCTCGTCCCAGCCGAGGACGAGCGGGCGGCCGTCGTACTCCAGGATGCGCAGGCTCGCGCCGCACTCCGTGACGACGGCGCGGTAGCCGCCCCCTGCGATCTCGTGCTGTTCACCACTCGGCGCGACCATGGGCTCAGCCTGCCAGAAACGTCCGCGGGATCGAGGGCGGTGCCGCCTAGGCTCGCCTCGTGCACCCCGACCTGCGCCTGCTCGGTCCCGACGACGTGCCTGCCTGGCTCGGTCTGCTCGCGGACGCCGAGGCCGTCGACCGGACCGGCGAGCACACCGCGGAGGGGGAGCTGCGCGAGGAGATGACCGATCCCCGGCTCGAGGTCGTCGGGGCCTACGACGGACGGGGCCTGGTCGGCTACGGACGGCTGCTGCCGCTCGGAGAGAGCGAGGGACACTTCGGGGTGCAGCTCGACGGAGCCACCCACCCGGCGTGGCGTGGCGGCGGCCTCGGCGTGCTGCTCGCCACCTGGCTCACGGCCCGGGCCCGGGCGGTGCACGCGGCGGGGGGTCCCGGGCTCCCCGGCCGGGCCAGCACCACCGCACCCGACGGCCTGCCCTGGCAGGCCGACGTGCTGTCCGCTGTCGGGATGGTCCCGGCGCGCCGGGGTCTCGTCATGCGCCGGAGGCTCGCTCTGCCGGTCGCGGCGTCGCCGCTGCCTGCTGGCTACCGCGCCGCGGCGTACGACGACACGATGGCCGACGCGCTGCGTCGCGCCCACAACGAGGCGTTCCTCGGGGACCATCCCGGATTCACGCCGTGGTCCGAGGACGTCTGGGCCCAGTGGGTGATCGGGAGCCGCGCGTTCCGGCCCGCGCTGACCCGGGTCGTCACGCCCGTGGGCTCGGACACGATCGTCGCCTACGTCGTCACCGAGGAGACCGACGGGCACCGGGCGGCCACCGGTCGGCGAGAGGCGCACGTGGCCCGGGTCGGCACGCTGGGCCCGCACCGTGGCCGTGGTCTCGCCTCGGCACTGCTGGTCGCGTGCCTGCACGACTACGCCGACGCCGGGTTCGAGGACGCCTCGCTGTACGTCGACGCCGACAGCCCCAGCGGCGCGGGCCGGGTGTACGCCCGGGCCGGGTTCGAGGTCGCGTCGCGGTGGACCACCCACGTGATGACCTGGCCGGCCGTGGACGTGCCGCCTGCCTGAGGGGCTCCTCGGCCTGAGGGGCCCCGCAAGGCCGAGCGCCTCAACGGTCACGTGCGGCGGTGGAAGCGCGGACCTGGCCACCCGGCAGCGGGCTGAGGTCGTAGCGCGGGCTGTGCGCCCGGCCGTGGCGGAACGGGCACAACGGCCGACCGGACTGTTCCGATCAGAGTCTCGATCTGTGCACGACCGATGGTCCGGCGTGCTTGTGGCCGATGACCGCCCCGCACCCGAGAAGGATGCGGGGCGGTCGTGAGGGCTCGCTCAGCCGAGCTTGAGTGCCTCGGCGATGGTGGAGAACAGATCGGTCTGGTCGGTCAGCCCGACGACGTTGGCCGCCCGAGGGCCGTAGCCGGCGATCCGGACCTGCGTACCGGTGTGCTCCTGCGAGCCGCCGGCGGGGGCGGTGCCGTAGGAGATCGTCATCGGAGCGTCGTCGGCGGTCAGCAGCGTCGAGGTGAGGCCCGGCGTGTTCGTCCCGGTCTCGACGATCTGGCTGGTGTGCCCGTGGTCCGCGGTGACGAGCACCGTGGTGTGGCCGTCCTTCCTGGCGAAGTTGAGCGCGGCGCGCACCGCCTTGTCGAGGTCGATCGCCTCACCGATCTGGCCGCAGGCGTCCGCTGCGTGGTCGCGCTTGTCGATGCTCGCGCCCTCGACCTGCAGGAAGAAGCCCTTGCCGGACCGCTTCCTGTCCAGCAGCGTGATGGCCTTGCTGGTCATCGCGGCCAGCTTCGGGGTAGCCGAGGTGCGGTCCGGGTTGGGGGTGCAGCGCGCGGCGGGTGTGGTCCCACCGGTCGGCGTTGCGGCCGGACCGCTCCAGTTGACCGGGAAGTTCCCGGCGTCGAAGAGCCCGAGCAGCGGGCGGCGCTGGTTGGCGGACGTCACGGCGCTCAGCTGGGCGGCCGTCTTGACCACCCGGTAGCCACGATCGTCGGCCTGCTCGAACAGCGTCTTGTCCCGGTAGCGGCCGGCCTTGGCCACCTCGTCGAAGGTCGCCGCGCCACCTCCCAGCGTCACGTCGGCCCGGGTCTTGAGCAGCTGTTCGGCGATCGACCCGCGACCGCCGTTCTCGAGCGCGTTGGTGGGACAGGTCGCCGACGTCACCGACGGTCCGTAGCAGGACCGCGAGGTGACGTGCGAGATCTGCACGGCAGGGGTCGCGTCCTCGATCTCGGCGGTGGTCACGTCGCCGGTGCGCAGGCCCTTCGCCTTCGCCAGCTCGAGCAGGGTCTTGTGCGCCTTGCCGCGGATGTCGACCGAGATGGCGCCGTCGTAGGACTTCGTCCCGGTCGCCCAGCCGGTGCCCGAGGCAGCGGAGTCCGTGACGTAGTCGGGCTTGCCCTCCTTGGTCAGCGAGAAGGTCGTGTACTGACCCGTGAGGGGCAGTGCGTCGATGCCGGGCAGGCGACCGTCGGCGCCGTACTGGTAGTTGCGCGCCGAGGTGATCTCGGAGTCGCCCATGCCGTCCCCGATCAGGAGGATCACGTTGCGGGCGTGGGATCCGTCGATCGCGTGACGGACGGTGCGGGTCTGGTCGCCGTGCAGGCGCTTGGCGCCGCCCGGCTTGCTGAGGTCGCCGCCGATGCCGGCGAACGCGGCGCCTCCGGCAGCGACGAGGGAGGTGGCCAGAAGGGTGCTGACGGCGATCCGTCGGCGTGAGGTGTGAGAGGTCATGGGTCCTAGCCCACCCGGTCACCATGAACGACAGGTGAAGACGCAGTGACCCTCACAGAACGACTGTCCGAGCAGCTCCGGCCGCGGGCGACCGGGCGGACACCCGCGGGAGATTCCCTGAAGGGACCCGCACCGTTCACGCGACGTTCACGGGCGCCGAGCAGAGTCCAGGCGACGTCACCCGGTGAACCCTCCAGAGGAGAGAAATGTCCCTGAACCGCCGTCAGCTTCTCAACCGCAGCGCCGCCGGCGCCGGCGCCCTCGCTGCGTCCGTGGGCCTCGGCGCCGCCCCGGCCTTCGCGAAGGACTCCCACCACCCGAAGAGCCGCAAGAACGCGCTGTTCCCGCCCCTCCGGTCCTCGCCTGGGGACCTGCTCGCCCTGCCGCCCGGCTTCCGCTACGAGGTCGTCGCGGTGTCGGGGCAGACCGACGTGACCGATGGCGCGGGCACCGTGATCGGCAAGACCCCTGAGCGCCCCGACGGCACGCTGGTCGTGTCCACCGACCACGGTTTCCGGATGGTGCAGAACCACGAGGCGAGCCCGGGGTCGCCCCTTCCCGTCCCGCTGCTCGCCGGCACGACGTACGACCCCGGGGCCCTGGGTGGCGGCTGCACCGTCATCGAGGTGTCCCGCACCGGTCGCCGTCGCAGCGAGTGGGTCGGCCTGTCCGGCACGGTGAGCAACTGCGCAGGCGGTCCGACGCCGTGGGGCAGCTGGTTGACGTGCGAGGAGACGGAGGCCAAGGCCGGCACCGGCACGCTCCAGAAGGACCATGGCTACGTGTTCGAGGTGTTCGCGGACAAGCCGTCAGCGCAGCTCCCGAAGCCGATCAGGGCCTGGGGGCGGTTCGCGCACGAGGCCGTGGTCATCGAGCCGAGCCGCACGCGTGCCTACCTCACCGAGGACGCGGGCGGCCCGAACGGGCTGTTCTACCGGTGGACCGCACCGACCGGCTACCGGCTGCGTCCTCGGATCGCCGATGCGCTCGGTGCCCATGACGGCACCTTGGAGGCGATGGTCGTGCTGGACCGTGATGGCAGCGTGCTCCCCGACCTGGCCTACGTCACGTCGGCCCAGATCGGGCGGCCGTTCCACACCAGGTGGAAGAAGGTGCCGGACCGGTCGGCAGCGACCACCTCGATCCGCAGGCAGTTCGAGGACGCAGAGATCACCCGGTCGAAGAAGCTGGAGGGCGCCTGGGGCGACAAGCACGGCGCGTACTTCGTGGCCAGCTTCGCGTTCGGCGCCGCTGACCTCCCGGCGGACGCGACCAGGCACGACGGACAGCTCTGGTACTACCGCTACGCCGACCGGACCCTGACCTTGATGGCCTACTTCCCCTACAACGAGAACCTGCACAGCGAGACGGTCGACCCCGAGACCGGCCTGGGTCGCAGCCGCGACCTGGCCTTCGACGGTCCGGACGGCTGCCACGTCTCGCCGTACGGCAGCCTCGTGCTCAGCGAGGACGGGAACACCGCGAACCACCTGCTGTCGTGGACCCGGGACACCGGCGCGCAGGCGATCGCACGCAACCTGATCGTGCTGGAGAAGAACTCCTCCGGTGCGGACGTCTACAGCGAGATGACGGGACCGTGCTTCTCGCCGGACGGTCTCGTGCTGTTCGGCAACGTCCAGGAGCCTGGGCACGTGTTCGCGATCCGCGGCCCCTGGTCGAAGTACCTCTGACCCGGGCGGACGACTACGTCGCCGCCGATCTGGTGTGGCCGGTTTGACCGTCCACCACCAGGTCGGCGCGCTCCCTGGTCCGCTCGCGCGCGAACATCACGTCCTCCTGCACGCTCCAGGCCAGCCAGCTGTCCCGGAGCCGCTCGCCGTCGCGCTCGAGACCACGCGCGAGACGGACGTCGGACGGGGTGTCCACCCAGATCAGGCAGGTGATCTTGTCGTCGTACGCCGAGGCGCCCGATCCGACGCCCTCGACCAGCAGGACGTCGACGGGACCGACGACCCGCTCCTCGGCGAAACCGCCACGGTGCCAGTCATAGCGTCGGTATCGCCCCGCACGGCCTTCGGCGAGCGGCGGGACGACCGACGTGGCGACTGTCGCCATCCCCGCGTCGAGCCCGGTCCAGCCGGCGAACACGTTGTCCATGTGGATCAGCTGCACGTGCGCGCGGTCCGCTGCCGCTCCCTGCGGTCGCAGGGCGTCTCGGAAGCTGCGGTTCAGCGCTGCGGCCAGGGTGGTCTTGCCCGACCCGGCGGGACCGTCGACGCAGACCAGCCGAGTGGAGCCCAGCGATGGTGGCCGGCCGAGCACCTCCGAGACCACCCCGGCGGCCAGGTCGTCGAGGTGCGGGAACCGCGAGGTCACCAGGTCTGGCCCGCGCCGCGGTAGGTCGGCACCACGTCGACGACATCGTCTCCTCGCACCAGGTGGACCTCCGCCACGTGCTCGGCGACCTCACCGGCCTTCGCGTGGCGGAACCAGACCAGCTCACCGATGCTCAGCGCCGAGGCGCCGGGTCCGGTCAACGGGGTCTGCACCTCGCCCGCGCCCTCGAGGGCGGTGAGCTCGAGGCCGGGCGGTGCCCAGGGCAGGGGAGAGCGGTCCTGGCCGGACGGCCCCGACGCGATCAGCCCGCCGCCGGCGACGGCCGCCATCGTCGGCGACGGCCGCCGTGAGACCCGGACCCCGAAGAAGGCCGCCGGCAGCGGGTCGAAGGACCGGAAGTGGTCGAACAGCCCGGACACCACCAGGCCTGACCCGGCGGTGACCTCGGTGACCACCGGGTCGGCTGCGGAGGTCTCGAGGGACCCGGAGCCGCCGGCGTTCCAGAACTCGAGGTCGACGACTCCCCGCAGGGCAGCCGCGACCTCGCCGCGACGGCGGTCGACCTGGGAGACGGAGGCCGCCTTCAGGCGCCGCACGGTGGCGGAGCGGAGCCGTTGACCGGGAACCTCGTCGGGCACGCCTGCGACCTGCCCCTCATAGGTCATCACTCCGGCGAGCGTGAACCCGTTCCGGGCGACGACCTCACGGGCGAGCGCGAGGACGTCCGCCGTCTCGTGCAGCGGGGAGCGCTTGGGTCCCACGTGGGCCGGTCCGATGCGCAGCCCCGCGTCGACGTCGATCGCCACCCGCACCGGCGCCGGGGCATCGGCTGCGGCGGCGCGGACGGAGTCGATGAGGTCGAGGTGGGCGACATCGTCGACCATCAGCGTGATCGCCCCCAGCGCGGGCTCCGAGGACGTCAGCCGGCGCAGCGCCTCGAGGTCGACTGACGGGTAGCCCATCACGATGTCGTCGCTGACCCCCTGCTCGCACAGCCACAGCGACTCGCGCAGCGAGTAGCCCAGCACGCCCGCGAAGCCCGGGGAGGCCAGCGCCCGCGAGATCAGGGCGGGGACCCGCAGGGACTTCGACGCCACCCTGATCGGGGTCCCGCCGGCGCGCCGGGCCAGGTCGGCGGCGTTGGCGTCGAAGGCATCCAGGTCCACGACGTACGTCGGGGCGGCGGGCTGGGCAGGGAGGGCTGCGATCGCAGCGTTGAGCCGCGCATGCAGACGGTGCCGCGCGACCTCGGCGACGAGGTCGTCGCGCCTCACGAGATGCCGTGCTTGCGCAGGATCGCCTCGATGTCGTCCATGTCATTGTCCTGCACGGCAGGCTGTGCCTTGCTGCGCGAGCGCTCGGAGGGGAGTGCGTCGGCGCGGCCCGGCTTGACGGCGGGCGTGGTGCCTGCGCCGCGGGCCCGCATCGCCGCCGAGACGGCGAAGAGGACCAGGGACGCCCCGGCGACCGCGATGCCGATCCAGACGACCGGGCTGAACACCAGCCGCACCGCCCAGCTGACGATCGAGTCGCCGATGTCCCACAGCAGCCGCAGTGTCCCGGTGAGCCCCGCGGCCAGCGGCAGCAGCGACCAGGCGATGCCGCGGAGGCCGGAGGCGGGACCGCGTCGTCTCCACAGCAGGACGCTGAGCAGCACGCCCACCAGGGTGAGGGTGGCCCCGAGGGCCTGCCAGGTCGTCGCGTCGAAGCCGTTCACCCTCTCAGCGTACGGCGGTCGCCGGCCGATCGGGGCTCGCGCGCGCCCTGGTCGTCCTACGCTGGGCGGGAGGGGTGATGATGAGCGCGTGCGCTCCCTCCCGGACCCCGGCTATGCGGGGGATGACGGCTCCGCTCCGGCGGCGCTCGTCGAGGCTCTGCGTGCCTACGACGCCGACCCGGACGGACGGCACGACGCCACGCTGGCCCTGATCCAGGACGCCCGCCTGCTGGTGCCGGTGGTGGCCCTGCTCGGCGAGGTCGAGTACGACGACCAGGGGCTCGCCCGAGACAAGACCTCGGACATGGCGACCGTGCTGATCACCGGCCGGGACGGTCGCACCGCGCTGCTGGCGTTCACCAGCTCGCAGACGCTGCAGCGCTGGAACCCCGAGGCCCGCCCGGTGCCGGTCAGCGCGGCGCGGGCTGCCGAGGCCGCAGTGCAGGACGGAGCCACGGCGATCGTGGTGGACGTCGCCGGGCCGGTGCTGTTCGCGGTCACGACCGAGGAGCTGTCCGAGCTGGCAGCCGGGAGCGTGCTGGTCGAGGTCAGCGGCCGCTACGGGTGGGCGACACCGGACCGGTGAGCTTCTCCCCGGGACCCTCGCCCGGTGGGTCGGCGACCTCGGAGGCCTCCCGGAACGCGAGCTGGAGGCTGCGCAGACCGTCCCGCAGCGGAGCCGCGTGGTGGTGGCCCATCCGGGGGGCGCCGGCCGTGACCAGTCCGGCGAGGGCCTCGATCAGGGTGCGGGCCTCGTCGAGGTCGCGGTGCTCGGGCAGGTCCTCGGCGAGGCCGAGGTGCACGGCCGCACCGCTCATCAGGTGCAGCGCCGCCGTCGAGACGATCTCGAGGGCGGGCACCTCGGCGATGTCGCGCGACGGCACCTCGGGGACGTCCTCGAACCCATCGAATGTCGGGCGGGGCGTCGGGTCGGGTGTCGGGTCGAGGGCGGGGGGCATGGGTCCAGCGTGGCACCCGCACGTGGATGTGCGCCGAGGGGCCCTCACGAGGTACCCTGGCCGCAGACCGATCTGTCGTGTCGACCGATGGGGCGCCCGGGTGAAGAGCCGGGACGTGCCGCTTGTCGTCACTGGCGAGATCTGACAAGCGGAGACTCGTCTCCCACCCGCATCGACCGCTGTTCCACAGGTCGTCGGGTCCGGTCCCGGTGGGCAGCTCCCAAAGCGACCCGTCGGAGGTGCGACGCATTCCCCCCGGGGGGTGTCGAGGCGCCGAGACTG
Organism: Nocardioidaceae bacterium; assembly: GCA_040006355.1. Lineage (GTDB taxonomy): Bacteria > Actinomycetota > Actinomycetes > Propionibacteriales > Nocardioidaceae > Nocardioides_B. The sequence continues at coordinate 8,774 of JBDTXF010000084.1, forward strand.
GCTTCCGCTTGCGTGGCGGAGGCCTTTTTTCATGCCTCCGGCTCAGGTCGACCGTCCCACCACCTGACTCACATGGAGGACCCATCAGCACGGAGCTGCGCATCAACGACCGGATTCGGGTTCCCGAGGTCCGTCTCGTTGGCCCGAACGGCGAGACCGTCGGCATCGTTCGCATCGACGACGCCCTGCGGCTCGCGCAGGAGTCCGACCTCGACCTGGTCGAGGTCGCACCGACGGCGCGACCGCCGGTCTGCAAGCTCATGGACTACGGCAAGTTCAAGTACGAGAACGCCCAGAAGG
>JBDTXF010000085.1:0-9036 GCA_040006355.1 Nocardioidaceae bacterium
TGCCCGACCTGCACGTCTGCGTGGTGCGGGCCGACCAGGTCGTCACCGACGTGCCGGACGCCTTCAGCCGCCTGGACCCGTCCCGCCCGACCACCTGGGTCAGTGGCCCCTCGGCGACCAGCGACATCGAGCTGAACCGGGTGGAGGGCGTCCACGGCCCCCGGCGGCTGGTCGTCATCGTCGCCGGCTGACCGCTCGGCCCCGAGAAGCCGGAAGGTGGTCCCCGACGTGCTCACCGAGTGGTGGTCAGGCGACCTTCAGCATGCCGTGCATGTTGGAGTGGTAGGTGCAGTGGAAGGCGTAGGACCCCGCCGAGCCGGGCGCCGTGAACGTGGCGGACGTGCCGGGGTCGATCTTGACGTCGAAGGCGCTGCCCGTGTCGGCGGTGACGGTGTGCGCCTCGGTGTCGTTGTTGGTCACGGTGATCTTCGTGCCCGGGGCGACCGAGGAGGTGCCGGAGTACTTGAAGTTCTTGATGGTGATCTCGGCGGTCTTCGTTGCCGGCGCGCTCTTCGACGCCGAGGCGGACGGAGCCGACGAGGATGCGGCGGGCGACGACGCAGCCGCGGACGGGGAGGATGCTGCCGAGGAGGAGGAGGAGGAGGATGTGGAGGCGGCGGACGCGCCGGAGCTGTCGGACGACGACCCGCAGGCAGCGAGCCCGGACAGGCCGATCAGCGCGGTGGCGGTGACGGCGGCGACGCGGGTGGTGCGGTTCATGAGGTGCCCTTCGGGTGGTGGTGCGCATGGGCGGGACGTCGACGCAGCGCCGCGACGGCAGCCACGGCGGCCAGGACCTCCGCGGCGACGGCCGGGAAGCTCAGCGGATCGCTCCAGTTGCCGACGTCGTCGCCGATCTGGGGCAGGCCCACGGTGCGGGACACGACGAAGGCGACCACGGCGAGCACGGTGACGAGGCCGGTCGCCGCCCACACCGCGGCGGTGTCCGCGACGACGACCAGGACCGCGAGCACGAGGCTGACCACCGAGAGCGCGATGAACAAGATGCCGATGTACGGCGCCTCCGCGAGGTGGTCGGGGACCAGCGGGATGTGCGTGGCGGCGGTGATGAGGAGCAGGACCGAGGCGGCCCACCGCAGTGGTGAGCTCAGGCGCTGGTGCATGGCTATCCTTTCCCGGCTTGCGGGCGCTGCGTGCTGGTGAGGTGGGCGAACACGACCTCGTTGCCGACGTGGTGCCGGATCGAGGCGTCGAAGTCGCTGCAGGTGATCAGTCGCAGCTGCGGCCGGCTGAGGTCCTTGCCGCCGTAGACGACGTCCGTGGGGAACTTCGACTTCTTGTAGTCGCGCACGGCGTTGACCGTGAACGTGGCCACCACGCCGTCGGCGCGGGTGACCCGGATCGTGTCACCGGGACGCAGGGAGCCGAGCCTGAAGAACACCGAGGGACCCCGGTCGCTGTCGACGTGACCCTCGATGATCGACGGTCCGGGCTGGCCTGGGGTCGGGGAGTTCTTGAACCAGGCGGCCTTGTCGAGGTTCGGGCCGGGCTGGGGCACGGCGAGCGTGCCGTCCGGGGCGAGCCCGATCGGGAGGATCGCGGACCTCACCTTGATGGAGGGGATGCTGATGCTGACCGGTCGGGAGGCGCCGAGTGGCTTCGTCCGGGCCGCCGTGACCTCGGGTGGGGCCGACGCGCTGGGGGAGCCGGCTGCTGGGTCGATGCTGCCGACCGAGCGTGGTGGCTGCGGCGCGCTCCTCTGAGCGGACACAGCCACCACGACCAGGACCAGCCCGATCGCGGCGGCCACCAGGGCGAGCAGCGTGAGGCCACCCTTGCGGCCGCCGACGATCGAGAGACGAGACATCTGGACTCAGACGCCCGCGGTGGTGCGCTTGCGAGCCGCGAGGACCACACCGGCGGCGGCCAGCAGGCCCCCACCAGCGGCCAGCAGGCCGAGGTCCTCGATGCCGGAGGTCGAGCCGGTGCCGGTGGCGACGCCACCGCTCGGCATCGAGGTCAGCACGCCGCACAGGGCGGGCGACGTCGCTGCCAGCGGCAGGCTGGGGACCAGGTCGGACTTCTCGCCCTGGGCCTTCTTGCTCAGCGTGGCCGGGTCGAGCCCGTGCACCACGACGACGCCGGTGCCGGCCTTGAGGGAGTCCACCACCGCGCCGCTCACCTTGATCGTGCGCGAGTAGGTGGTGCTGGCGCCACCGGGGGCGAGCTTGATGTTGGTGCCCGCGTTGGGGCTGGTGTCGCCCTTGACCGACAGCGTCGTGCCGATCCCGCCGTACGCAGGACCACCCTCGGTCGTGCTGATCACGCCGTCGCCGTTCTTGTCGTCCGCGGTCGTGGGGCACGCGCCGTTGCCGGCGATGTGGATGTGCTGCACGTGCGGGTAGGCGCCGCCGCCGAACTTGGCGGGGAGGCCGCTCCAGCTCACCTTCACGTTGGCCTCGGAGCCGTTCAGGGTGACGGTCGCCATCCCGGAGCCGGTCGACTTGTTGAGCGGGTTCAGCGTGGTCTGGTACGACGAGCCGCTGGCGGCGTCGGCCGGGGCGGCCATCACCGCGAACGGCAGAGCCGCGGCGGCGAGCGGAACGAGTACACGCAGTGTGGTGCGCATGGGGCAGATCCCTTCATTCGGATAAGCAGTCCAGAGCGCAGATTCCCCGGGGGGCGGTCATCGCTCTGATCGCTCTGACAGGGGGAGTTCGCTCTCCTCGGGGGGGTGGTTGGGTCTGACAGCGAGGTTTCTGCGCCGAGGATCTGAGGACCTCCCTCACCAACCGGGTGCGGGGTGCTGTGCGAACCTGCCAGTGTCACCACTAGGTCAACCACCAGATCAACCATCAGGTCGACCGCTAGGGAGCCTCCGATGAACGCACGCGCACTGATCGCCGTCCTCGCCACGACCACGGTGCTGGTCGCCGGCTGCGGCTCCGGCGGGACCGGCTCGACGGGCGGCTCACCGTCCGCCTCGAGCAGCGCGGGCAGCTCGATGAAGGGCATGGACATGTCCCAGACGGACTCCGGCTCGGGCCCGTCCGAGACGGCGTCGATGATCTGCGGCGGCGAGATCCGCACGGCGGTCCGCAAGAACCTCGCCCTCGCGACCCAGCCCCGGCCGACCCACACCTGGGCGCAGGCGACCCGGGTGTTCACCTGCACCTACCGGCTGCCCGGGGGCACCCTGCGGCTCTCCGTCAACGACGCCCGGGACGCGGCCACCGGCCGGGGGTACTTCGACCGGCTGCGCTCGGACCTCCCCGGCGCGAAGGCCATCGGGGGCATGGAGAGCTTCGGGTTCCCCTCGTTCGCGAACAGCCGCGGCAACGCGGTCTTCCTCAAGGACGGCAAGACCCTGCTCGTCGACGCGAGCGGGCTGCGACGCGCGAGCCTGCCCGCGGGCTTCTCGCGCGAGGACGCGGCGTACGGTGTGGCGTCCGCCGTGATCGCCTGCTGGTCGGAGTGACCCGAGGATCCGATCATGGAGCCTGTCGAGAAGAGGATCCCCTTGCCAGTCGACCCAGAGATCGCCGGTGTGCTGCAGCTGCTCGCGCTCGCCGAGACACCGATGCACGAGATGACCCCGCAGGAGGCCCGGGAGTCCTTCGCCGCCCTCGTGGTCGGCGGCCGCACCCCCGAGCACGTCGTGCCGGTGCGGTCGGTCGAGGACACCAGCGTTACCGGCGCCGACGGTGACCTGCCGGCCAGGATCTACCGTCCCGAGCTGACCGGCACGCTGCCCACGGTGGTGCTGTTCCACGGCGGGGGCTGGGTGATCGGGGACCTCGAGACCCATGACAACACCGCCCGCTCGATCGCCCGCGACGCGCGGGCGGTGGTCGTCTCGGTCGCCTACCGGCTGGCTCCCGAGGCACCCTTCCCAGCGGCCGTCGAGGACGCGCTGGCGGCCACCCGCTGGGCGAAGAGGCACCTCGCGCAGCTCGGCGGCAACGACGCGCTGGCCGTCGCCGGGGACAGCGCCGGGGGCAACCTGGCCGCCGTGGTCGCCCAGGTGATGCGCACCGAGCTCGCCGCCCAGCTGCTGATCTACCCCGCCACCGACATGGCCGGCGACTACCCCTCGCGGACCGAGAACGGGACCGGCTACTTCCTCGAGACGGCCACCATGGAGTGGTTCTTCGCGCAGTACGCCGGTCACGTCACCGACCTGGACGCGCGGCTCTCCCCGCTGCACGCGACCAACCTCGCCGGCCTGCCGCCGGCCGTCGTGGTGACCGCGGAGTACGACCCGCTGCGCGACGAGGGCGAGGCCTACGCGGCCGCGATGAAGGCGGCCGGCGTCCGCGTCGAGGCCCGACGCTTCGACGGGATGATCCACGGCTTCTTCGACATGGGGCCGGCCTCGTCCGCCGCCCGGAAGGCCGTGATGGTCACCTGCGCGATGCTGGACGAGGTGCTGCACCCATGACCACCCTGTCGCTGGCCAGCGTGCTCGCCGAGTCGGCACGACGTACGCCGCAGCAGCTCGCGCTCGTGGAGGGGGAGCTGCGGGTGACCTACGCCGACCTGTGGCGCCAGGCCCGCCACTACGCGGCCGCCCTGGCCGACCGGGGCGTCGGACCCGGCGACCGGGTCGCACTGATCGCCCCGAACGTCGCGGACTTCGTGCGCGCCTACTACGGCATCCTGGCCGTCGGCGGGGTCGTGGTGCCGGTGCCGACGCTGCTGAACGCCGAGGAGGCCACCTACATCGTGCGGCACTCCGGCGCCCAGTCGGTGGTCCATGACGCGAGCTTCACTGCGGTCGGGACCGCTGCCGCCGAGGCGGCCGGTGTGCCCGCGTGGGACATCGCCTCGCTGGCCGCGGAGGACCTCGAGCCGCTCCGCACCCACGAGCCGCGCCAGGCCGAGGACACCGCGGTGATCTTCTACACCAGCGGCACCACCGGCCGTCCCAAGGGCGCCCTGCTGACCCATCTCAACCTGGTCCTGAACGCCACGGTCAACGCCTTCGACGGCAACCCGATCCGCCGCGACGACATCGTGATGGGCTGCCTGCCGCTGTTCCACACCTTCGGGCAGACGGTCTCGATGAACTCGACGTTCCGGGTCGGCGCGACGATGCTGCTGCAGCCGCGCTTCGACGCCGGGGCCGCGATCGACCTGATGCACGCCGAGCGCGCGACGCTGTTCTTCGGCGTACCCACGATGTACGTCCAGCTGCTCGAGGCCGCGCCCCGGGCCGCCGCGCTCCCCGAGCTTCGCGACTGCGTCTCGGGCGGTGCGTCTCTGCCGGTGGTGGTCCTCGAGCGCTTCGAGGAGGCCTTCGGCACCACGGTCTACGAGGGCTACGGGCTGTCGGAGACCTCGCCGACCGCGTCGGTGAACCAGCCCTGGTTCGGCACCCGGGCCGGCACCGTCGGCCACCCGGTCTGGGGCGTCGAGGTGGAGGTCGCCGACGAGCTGGTCGACGACCGGGTGGTGCTGCTGCCACCCGGGCGGCTCGGCGAGATCGTGATCCGGGGGCACAACGTCTTCGCGGGCTACCTCGACGACCCGGCCGCCACCGCGGAGGCCGTCGTCGACGGCTGGTTCCGCACCGGCGACATCGGGATGATCGACGAGGACGGCTTCATCAGCATCGTGGACCGCAAGAAGGACCTGATCATCCGCGGCGGCTTCAACGTCTACCCGCGCGAGGTCGAGGAGGTGCTGATGCGGCACCCGGCGGTGGCGCAGGTGGCGGTGATCGGCCTGGCCGACGACGAGATGGGCGAGGAGATCTGCGCCGTCGTCGTCCCGGTCGCGGGCAGCACCGTCGAGCCCGTCGAGCTGGTCTCCTGGTCGCGCGAGCAGCTCGGCCGCCACAAGTACCCCCGCGTCGTCGAGGTCCTCGACGCCCTGCCGATGGGTCCCAGCCACAAGGTGCTCAAGCGCGAGCTGCGCACCCAGTTCTCGAAAGGCTCCCGATGACCTGCACCAAGATCCGCCTCGCCCGGCGCCCGGAGGGCGAGCCCGGCGACGACTGCTTCTCCCTCGTCGAGGAGCCCCACCCCGAGCCCGCTGAGGGCCAGGTCCTGCTGCGGGTGATCTACCTGTCGCTGGACCCCTACATGCGCGGCCGGATGAGCGCCGCCGAGTCCTACGCCGCACCGGTCGAGGTCGGCGACGTGCTCGAGGGCGGCACCGTCTGCGAGGTGATGGAGTCCCGTCACCCCGACTACGCGCCCGGCGACTTCGTGCTGTCCTACACCGGCTGGCAGAGCCACGGCCTCAGCGACGGCCGCGGTCTGCGCAGGCTCGACCCCTCGGTCGTACCGCTCTCGACGGCGCTGGGGGTGCTCGGCATGCCGGGCTTCACGGCGTACGCCGGGCTGCTCGAGATCGGCAGGCCGAAGCCGGGGGAGACCGTCGTGGTCGCCGCCGCCACCGGCCCGGTCGGCTCGGCCGTCGGCCAGATCGCGCGGATCAAGGGCGCCCGTGCCGTGGGCATCGCCGGCGGTCCCGACAAGTGCCGGGCGCTGACCGAGGAGTTCGGCTTCGACGCGGCCGTGGACCACCGCTCCGAGACGTTCGCCGACGACCTCGCGGCGGCAGTGCCCGACGGGATCGATGTCTACTTCGAGAACGTCGGCGGAGCGGTGGCCACCCAGGTGTTCCGGCACGTGAACCTCTACGCCCGGGTGCCTGTGTGCGGGCTGGTCGCGACCTACAACCTGACCAGCGCGCCCGACGGCCCGGACCGGCTGCCCGGCTTCATGGGGCTGGTGCTGCGCAAGAGCCTCACCGTCCGCGGCTTCATCCAGGGCGAGTTCACCGCCGCCTACGGCCGCGACTTCGTGCGGGAGATGTCCGGCTGGGTCGCCGACGGCTCGGTGCGCTACCGCGAGGACGTCGTCGACGGTCTCGAGAACGCTCCCGAGGCGTTCCGAGGGCTGCTCGCCGGCCGCAACTTCGGCAAGCTGCTGGTCCGGGTCGGGGAGGACCCGACCCTGCACTGACCCGCCTCGCATGAACCCGCGACGTCGGGGGAATGACGAGGAGGACACCTCCCACGACAGGACCGGGGCGACCATGACCGAGCAGACCGACAGCGACCAGCCGGACGAGCAGCCCGATCAGCCCGACGAGCGACCGGGTCCGCAGCACGGCGACCCGGATCTCGCGGCGCTGGTGCAGCTGGCGAACGCCTTCGGTCTCGAGCAGGAGCTCGTCCTGACGCTGCCCGGACAGGTCCTCGCGGGGACCCTGGTGGGCGGGCGCAGCCACTTCGCGGAGCTCGCGGACGCGGTGCAGGGGCAGGACCCGGACGAGACCATGCGCGGCGCCCTGGCCGCCAGCCTGCGCAAGCGCAGCGCGGACTTCGACGCCTGGGGCGCCGGCAGCAAGCTCGGCGCCCTGGACCCGGACGGACCCGACGGCGCCGACCTCGCGCCGATGCCCCCGGTGGACTTCCTGCACCTGCGCAACGTTGCCGTGGTGACCTGGCCGGCGTCGGGACAGCGGCTGGCGACCTGGCGCGGGCGCCTGAGCGACGTGGTCGGGTGGACCGTCGGCGGCTTCGAGGACGTCCCTGCCGACTGACCCCGACCGCGCCGACGGGCAGCTCCCTCTGCTGGAGAGTGGGAGGGCCTGCCGTCCGGTGAGCTGCCCGTCCGGGAGGCCTGTGGATGGCCGGTGGCCTGCAGCGGCCGGGTGCGCGAGGCTCGCGGCGTGGACGTGGTGGATGCGCTGACCTGGCGCGGCGGGGTCGCCGAGGCATCGACGCTGCACGACCTCACGTCGCGTCGACAGGTCCGCACCGCCGTGCAGAGGGGCTGGGTCGTCCGCGTCTCGAGGGGACGCTATGCGCTGCCCGACGCCGACGAGGCCCGTCGCGCGGCCGCCCGCCTGTCCGGTGTCGTCTCGCACCTCAGCGCCGCCCAGCTCAACGGGTGGGAGCTCAAGCACCGACCGGCCCTCCCCACCGTCACCGTCCCCCGCAGCCGCAAGGTCGAGCCCTGGCGCCGCACGGGCGTGGCGGTGCGCTGGCGTGCGCTGGGCGACGACGAGGTCTGGAACGGACAGACCCGTGCAGGGCGCACCGTGACCGACTGCTCCAAGGACCTGCCGTTCGACGAGGCGCTGACCGTAGCCGACTCGGCACTGCGGCACGGCAACGTGACCCGCGGCCAGCTGCTCCGCCTGGCGGACGAGGTGCCGACGACCGGCCGGGGCCAGTGCCTGCGGGTCGCCCGCGAGGCCGACGGGCTGGCCGCGAACCCCTTCGAGTCGGTGCTGCGGGCGGTCGCGCTCGACGTGGCCGGCCTCGACCTCCGGCCGCAGGTGGTGATCGACGAGGACGGCTTCGTGGGGCGGCCGGACCTGGTCGACGTCGAGCGCAGGATCGTGGTCGAGGCGGACTCGTTCGAGTTCCATGGCCGGCGGGCAGACCTGAAGCGCGACTGCGAGCGCTACAACGCCCTGGTGCTGCGTGGCTGGCTGGTGCTGCGCTTCAGCTGGGAGCACGTGATGTTCGAGCCCGGGTTCGTCGGCGGGTGCCTGACCTCAGCCGCCCGGCGCGCCGATCGACGGCCGCAGCGACGTGCGACTCCCCGGCGATCGACCGCCAGGACGGCCTGAGCGGGTGGAGCTGCAGGTCCGTGCGGCCGCCTCAGGCGCGACGCGCGCGGGCCGCGGTCCGGCCCCGCTCGCCGGCGTCCAGGACGACCTTGCGGATCCGCACCATGTGCGGGGTGACCTCGACGCACTCGTCCTCGCGGCAGAACTCCAGGCACTGCTCCAGCGAGAGCTTCTTGGCCGGGATCAGCTTCTCGAAGTTGTCCGAGGACGACGCGCGGACGTTGGTCTGCTTCTTCTCCCGGGTGATGTTGACGTCCATGTCGTCGTCGCGCGAGTTCTCCCCGACGATCATCCCCTCGTAGACCTCGGTCGTCGGCTCGACGAACATGATCCCGCGCTCCTGCAGGTTGGTCATCGCGTAGCCGGTGGCCGCTCCGGCGCGGTCCGCCACCAACGAGCCGTTGTGGCGGGTCCGCAGCTCGCCCGCCCACGGCTCGTAGCCCTCGAAGACGTGGTGCGCGATGCCGGTGCCGCGGGTGT
>JBDTXF010000086.1:0-9015 GCA_040006355.1 Nocardioidaceae bacterium
GCCCGCCGTCCTGGCCGCCAGCGAGCGCGGGGCCGAGGCCTTCCACCGGCTCGGGATGTACGCCCTCGAGCTCGGCGACGAGGCGGTCCTCGAGGTCGGCGAGTTCTCCCTGGACGGCCGCAGCATGCGCGGGGTCCGTCAGGCGGTCTCCCGCTGCGAGCGGGCCGGCCTGCGGGTCGCCGGCGACCGGGTCGCCGACCTCGACGACGCGACCCTGGCCACCCTGCGCGCCCGCGCCGACGAGTGGCGCGACGGCACCGTCGAACGGGGCTTCTCGATGGCGCTCGGCCGCTTCGGCGAGCGGGAGGACGACCAGGCCGTGGTGGTGCTGTGCCGCGACGAGCACGACGAGCTGCGCGGCCTGCTGCACTTCGTGCCGTGGGGCGCCGACGGGCTCTCGCTGGACCTGATGCGTCGCGACCGCGACTGCGAGAACGGGATCGTCGAGCAGATGGTCGCCACGCTGATGAGCGCGGCATCCGACCTGGGCGTGAGCCGGGTGTCGCTGAACTTCGCGGTGTTCCGCAGTGTCTTCGCCCGTGGTGAGCGGCTCGGGGCCGGGCCGGTGCTCCGGGTGTGGCGGGCGATCCTGCTCTGGGCCTCCCGCTTCTGGCAGATCGAGTCGCTCTACCGCGCCAACGCGAAGTACCAGCCGGAGTGGGTGCCGCGCTTCGTGTGCTTCCGGAGCTCGGCCGACCTGCCCCGGGTCAGCGTGGCCGCGCTGCGGGCCGAGGCGTTCCTGGTGGCGCCCCGGTGGGTGCAGCACGTCGCCCGCCGCTGACCGGCCGGGACCCACGGACCGCCCGCCCGGCCGGCCGGGTCAGGACGTCCAGCCGTAGGCCCGCTGCACCGCGCGCGACCACTGGTGCGTCTCGTGGTCCCGCCACGCCGCTCCCCGCTGCGGCTCCCAACGGGCCGCCCGGTGCCAGTTCTTGCGCAGCGTCTCGCGGTCGGCCCAGAAGCCGGCAGCGAGGCCGGCCACGTAGGCGGCACCCAACGACACCGTCTCGGTGATCATCGGCCGCTCGACCGGCACGTCGAGGACGTCCGCGAGGAACTGCATCAGCAGGTAGTTCGAGGTCATCCCTCCGTCGACCTTGAGCCGGGTCAGCCGCTGGCCGGAGCCGGCGTTCAGCGCGTCCACGACGTCCCGCGACTGGAAGCCGGTCGCCTCGAGCACGGCCCGGGCGAGATGGCCCTTCTCGACGTACGACGTGAGGCCGACGATCACGCCGCGGGCATCGGCCCGCCACCGCGGGGCGAACAGCCCCGAGAACGCGGGCACGACGTAGCAGCCGCCGTTGTCCTGGACCGAGCGCGCGAGCGTCTCGATCTCGGGAGCGGAGGCGATGATCTCCAGGGAGTCCCGCAGCCACTGCACCAGCGAGCCGGCCATCGCGATGGACCCCTCCAGCGCGTAGCGGGCCGGCTCGCCGGGCATCTGGTAGGCCACCGTCGGCAGCAGTCCCTCGGCGGTGGTCACCACCTCGCTGCCGGTGTTCATCAGCAGGAAGGCCCCGGTGCCGTAGGTGCACTTGGCCTCCCCGGCCTCGAAGCAGGTCTGGCCGAACAGGGCGGCCTGCTGGTCGCCGAGGGCACCTCCGATGCTCACCCCCGGCAGCACCGTCGTGCACCTGCTCGAGATGCCGGCGCTCGCCCGGATCTCGGGCAGCATCAGCGCCGGGATATCGAGCGCCTCGAGCAGCCGCGGGTCCCACTGCAGGCTGCGCAGGTCCATCAGCATCGTCCGGCCCGCGTTGGTGACGTCGGTGACGTGCACCCCGCCGTGCGGCCCCCCGGTGAGGTTCCAGATCAGCCAGGTCTCCATGGTGCCGAACAGCGCGTTGCCCTCCGCGGCCCGGTCCCGCAGTCCCGGCACGTGGTCGAGCAGCCAGCGCAGGCGGGGACCCGCGAAGTAGGGCTCGGGCGCCAGCCCGCTCACGTCGGCGAACAGGGCCGCCGCGGGGCCGGACTTGAGCACCCCGACGAGGTCGGCGGTCCGGGTGTCCTGCCAGGTGATCGCCCGCGTGTAGGGCACCCCGTCGCGGGGGTCCCACACCAGCGTGGTCTCGCGCTGGTTCGCCAGACCGAGGGTGGCGATCTGCCCGACGGACAGGCCCGCGTGGGCCAGCGCCCGCGGCACCAGCGCGCGGACGTGACGCCACACCTCGGTGGCGTCGTGCTCCACCCACCCGGGTCGCGGGTAGTGGTGCTGGTGCTCGCGCTGGGTCACCGAGACCATCCGGCCGGCCCGGTCGAAGACCAGGCACCGGGTGGACGTGGTCCCCTGGTCGATGGCCAGCACGTAGGACTCGGTCATCGGGGCTGCTCCAGCTGGTGGGACACGGCCATCGCGGCGGCCACCACCCGCTCGACGAGGGCCGGCCGCGCCGTCCGCTCGTCGACGCACAGCCGGTCGGTCGAGCCGACCAGTGCGATGGCGCCGACCCCGAGACCACCGAACGCCCGGATCGGTGCCGCGATGCTCGCCTGCCCAGCGGCCCGCTCCCCCACCTCGACGGCGTGCCCGGCCGCGCGCACGTCGGCGACGTCGGCGCGCAGCACCTCGCGGTCGGTGACCGTCCGCCCGGTGTAGCCCTCGAGCGTGCCCTGCCGGAGCCGCAGGTCCCACCAGCGACTGAAGGCCAGCAAGGTCTTGCCGAGGGCGGTGGCGTGCGCGGGCAGGTGGTCCCCGAACATCAGCCGCTGGTCCGAGCCGTCCGGGCGGAAGACGTGGTGCACCACCTCGACGTCCCGCTCGGCCAGGATCCCGATCAGCACCGCTTCGCCGGTGGTGGCGGCCAGGCTGTCCGCCCAGTTCATCGCGTGTGAGCGGAGCAGGTGCGGGTCGAGACCGCCGCGCGGCAGCCAGTCCGGTGCCCGGACCAGGCGGTAGTGCCCGGTGCGCCGGTCCTGGTCGACGGTCCCGACGTGCCGCAGCGTGGCCAGGATCCCGTGTGCGGTGGTCTTGGCGAGGCCGAGGGAGTCCGCGACCTCCGCCAGCGAGAGGTCGTGAGGCGCCGCGCCCAGCACCCGCAGCACCGACACCGCCCGCTCGATCGACTGGATGTGCCTGGCCACGACCCCCTCCTACCCAGCATTCGACGATGTCGAACGCCACGTGTTGACGGTCACACCCGGGGTACATACCTTCTTTCTCGGTCATCCCGATCACCGGACCCGCCGGCTCGGGTCCTCGGGCGTCAGGAGATCCATGTTGCGCAAGAACCTGCTCGGTGAGCTCTGTGCGGAGCTCGCCGGCACGATGATCATCATCTTGTTCGGGGCCGGCGTGGTCGCCCAGGTCGTCACCACCGGCGGCACCAAGGCGCCGGCCGGCGGACACGACGCCATCACCTGGGCGTGGGGCTTCGGGGTCACCCTGGGCATCTACGTCGCCGCCCGGCTCAGTGGCGCCCACCTCAACCCCGCTGTCACCCTCGCCCTGGCCGCCTTCAAGGGCTTCGAGTGGCGCAAGGTGCTGCCCTACTGCGCGGCGCAGTTCGTCGGCGCGTTCATCGGCGCGATCATCGTGCGGTTCACCTACTCGGACCTGATCGCCTCGATCGACCCCCACCACACGATCGCCACCCAGGGCATCTTCTCGACCCTGCCCGGCAACGGCGCCTACCAGGTCAGCGTCACCAACGCGTTCTTCGACCAGGTCGTCGGCACCGCGATCCTGGTCTTCGTGATCTTCGCCCTCACCACCGCGACCAACAACCCGCCGCTGGCCAACGTCGGGCCCCTGATCGTCGGTCTGCTGGTGGTCGGGATCGGGATGGCGTGGGGCGCCAACGCCGGCTACGCGATCAACCCGGCCCGCGACTTCGGCCCCCGGATCGCCTCGCTGATCACCGGCTACGGCACCGCGCTGCGGGACCAGAACGGCTATCTGTACTTCTGGGTCCCCATCGTCGGGCCGCTCGTCGGTGGCCTGATCGGTGGCGGGCTGTTCAAGGTCCTGATCGAGGCGCACCTCCCCGAGGAGGAGGACGAGCAGGACCTCACGGTCTCCGAGCCCGACGAGGCCTCCCGCTGACGAGTGCCCGACCGGCTCGACCGCACCACCCTCGCTCCACCCTCGCTCCACCCTCGCTTCACCCATGGCTCCACCCGTCCCCGTGCTCACCCGCTCCACAGATGAGGAGAACCTCCATGCCGGACTTCGTCGGCGCCGTCGACCAGGGCACCACCAGCACCCGCTTCATGATCTTCGACCACGGCGGCAACGAGGTCGCGCGTCACCAGCTCGAGCACGACCAGATCCTGCCGCAGGCCGGCTGGGTGGAGCACAACCCGGTGGAGATCTGGGAGCGGACCGCCACGGTCATCGAGAGCGGGCTCGACAAGGCGAAGCTCGAGTCGAGCGACCTCGCCGCGCTGGGCATCACCAACCAGCGTGAGACCACCGTGGTGTGGAACCGCAAGACCGGTCGCCCCTACTACAACGCCATCGTGTGGCAGGACACCCGCACCGACAAGATCGCCTCGAAGCTCGAGCGCGACGGCCACGGCGACACCATCCGGCACAAGGCGGGGCTGCCCCCCGCGACGTACTTCTCCGGGGGCAAGATCAAGTGGATCCTCGACAACGTCGACGGGGTCCGGGAGGCCGCCGAGAAGGGCGACGCGATCTTCGGCAACACTGACTCCTGGGTGACCTGGCACCTGACCGGCGGCCGCGACGGCGGCGTCCACATCACCGAGCCGACCAACGCGAGCCGCACGATGCTGATGGACCTCGAGACCCTCGAGTGGGACGACGAGCTGCTCGAGATCTTCGGCATCCCGCGCTCCATGCTCCCGGAGATCAAGCCGTCCTCCAGCCCCGAGCCCTACGGCCTCACGCTCAAGAACGGCCCGCTGTCCGGTGAGGTGCCGCTGACCGGCATCCTCGGCGACCAGCAGGCCGCGACCGTCGGCCAGGTGTGCTTCGCCCCCGGCGAGGCCAAGAACACCTACGGCACCGGCAACTTCATGCTGCTCAACACCGGCACCGAGATCGTCCGCTCCGAGTCCGGGCTGCTGACCACGGTCGGCTACAAGTTCGGCGACGAGCCCACCGTCTACTGCCTCGAAGGCTCCATCGCGGTCACCGGCTCCGCCGTGCAGTGGCTGCGTGACCAGCTCGGCATCATCAGCGGCGCCGCCCAGTCGGAGTCCCTGGCCAAGCAGGTCGACGACAACGGCGGGGTCTACTTCGTTCCCGCGTTCTCCGGCCTCTTCGCGCCCTACTGGCGCTCGGACGCCCGCGGTGCCATCGTCGGGCTCTCGCGCTACAACACCAACGCCCACCTGGCCCGGGCCACCCTCGAGGCGATCTGCTACCAGAGCCGCGACGTCGCCGAGGCGATGGAGAAGGACTCCGGGGTCAAGCTCGAGGTGCTCAAGGTGGACGGTGGCGTGACGGCCAACGAGCTGTGCATGCAGATCCAGGCCGACGTCCTCGGTGTCTCGGTGAGCCGCCCGGTGGTGGCCGAGACCACGGCCCTCGGCGCGGCGTACGCCGCCGGCCTCGCGGTCGGGTTCTGGAAGAACACCGACGAGCTGCGGGAGAACTGGAACGAGGGCTCACGTTGGGAGCCCCAGTGGGATGACGAGCAGCGCGAATCCGGTTATGCCCAGTGGAAGAAGGCGGTCTCCAAGACGCTCGACTGGGTGGACGTTGACTGACGACGCCTCCCGGCCGCACCGCACCCCACCCCAAGGAGCCCGATGAAGTCCGTGGCACTGTCGCCGCAGCAACGTGAAGCCGCCCTCGACGCGATGGAGGCCAAGGAGCTCGACGTGCTGGTGGTCGGAGCCGGCGTCGTCGGCTCCGGCGCCGCCCTCGACGCCGTCACCCGCGGTCTCGAGGTCGGGCTGGTCGAGGCGCGCGACTTCGCGTCCGGCACCTCCAGCCGCTCGAGCAAGCTGATCCACGGCGGTCTGCGCTACCTGGAGATGCTGGACTTCGCGCTGGTGGCAGAGGCGCTGCAGGAGCGGGGCCTGCTGATCGACAAGCTGGCCCCGCACCTGGTCCGCCCGGTGCCGTTCGTCTACCCGCTGCACGGACGGGTCTGGGAGCGGCTCTACGCCGGCGCCGGCGTCGCGCTCTACGACACCCTCGGCATGCTCTCGGGCAACGCCCGCGGGGTCCCGCACCACCGCCACCTGTCCCGGCGCAAGGCGCTCAGCATCGTGCCGGGGATGCGCAAGGACTCGCTGATCGGTGCGCTGCAGTACTACGACGCCCAGGTCGACGACGCCCGCCACACGATGTTCATCGCCCGCACGGCGGCGGCCTACGGCGCGCACGTCGCGAGCCGGGCCCGCGTCGTGGAGTTCCTCAGGGAGGGCGAGCGCGTCTGCGGGGCCGTCGTCCAGGACCTGGAGAGCGGCCGGACCATCGAGGTGCGCGCCCGCCAGGTGGTGAACTCCACCGGGGTGTGGACCGACGACACCCAGTCGCTGGTCGGCGAGCGCGGCCAGTTCCACGTCCGGGCCAGCAAGGGAGTGCACCTGGTCGTGCCCCGCGACCGCATCCGGTCCGAGTCGGGGCTGATCCTGCGCACCGAGAAGTCCGTGCTGTTCGTGATCCCCTGGGGCCGGCACTGGATCGTCGGCACCACCGACACCGACTGGGAGCTCGACAAGGCGCACCCGGCCGCCAGCTCGAGCGACATCGACTACGTCCTCGAGCACGTCAACCGGGTCCTGGAGATCCCGCTGACGCGCTCCGACGTCGAGGGCGTCTATGCCGGGCTGCGACCGCTCCTCGAGGGCGAGACCGAGGCCACCTCGAAGCTCTCCCGCGAGCACGCCGTCGCCCACTCGGTGCCTGGGCTGGTCGTGGTCGCGGGCGGCAAGTACACGACGTACCGGGTGATGGCCAAGGACGCGGTCGACGAGGCGGTGCACGGGCTGGAGAGCTCGATGGACCGGCGGATCCCCGAGTCGGTGACCAAGGACGTCCCGCTGCTCGGCGCGGAGGGCTACCACGCGCTCTGGAACTCCCGGCACCGCCTCGCAAAGAACAGTGGCCTGCACCTGGTGCGGATCGAGCACCTGCTGCAGCGCTACGGCACCCTCGTCGAGGAGGTCCTCGAGCTGGTCGCGGACGACCCCACCCTGGGCGAGCCGCTGGCCGGCACCGACGACTACCTGCGCGCCGAGATCGTCTACGCCGTCACCCACGAGGGCGCCCGGCACCTCGACGACGTGCTGACCCGCCGGACCCGCATCTCCATCGAGACCTTCCACCGGGGCACGTCCTCGGCGGAGGACGCCGCGGCGCTGATGGGCGGCGTCCTCGGCTGGAGCGACGAGCAGCGCGAGCGCGAGGTCGAGCACTACCTCCAGCGGGTGGCCGCCGAGCGCGAGAGCCAGGAGATGCCCGACGACCAGACCGCGGACGCGGCCCGCCTGGGCGCACCCGACGTCGTGCCGCTGGCGTGAGCTCGCACGACGTCCGGGTGGACACGGTCGACGACCTGGACACCCGGACGGCGTACCTGCTCTGGCAGCTGCGGGAGGCGGTGTTCGTGGTCGAGCAGGACTGCGCCTACCCCGAGCTCGACGGGCGCGACCTCGAGGCCGGTACCCGGCACGTCTGGGTGGCCTCCGCGGACGGTCCCCTCGGCTACCTGCGCGTCCTCGACGACGGCGACCATGCGCGGATCGGGCGGGTGCTCGTCGCCCGGTCCCACCGCGGCCAGGGGCTCGCCGACGCGCTGATGCGCGCCGCCCTCGAGGTGGTCGGCGGCCGGCCCTCCCGGCTCTCCGCCCAGTCCCCGCTGGTCCCCTGGTACGCCGGC
The DNA here is from genome assembly GCA_040006355.1 of Nocardioidaceae bacterium. GTDB lineage: Bacteria > Actinomycetota > Actinomycetes > Propionibacteriales > Nocardioidaceae > Nocardioides_B. The sequence continues at coordinate 7,800 of JBDTXF010000086.1, forward strand.
TACGGCTACGTCGCGGACGGTGCGGAGTTCCTCGAGGACGGGATCCTGCACACGCCGATGCGCCGCGGCTGACTCCGCACCACCTCTCGGACGTGCACTCGACTGCCTCGGGGCCCCGGTCCAGACGGCCTCGCTCGCCTCAGCGGTCGCCGTGACCCTGCAGCAGCGAGGCGCCACGGCCAGGACTGCGGCACTGACCGCCCGGGTGGCGCTGGCCGTCTTCGACGTCGCCTACGACGACTGGGTCGAGGACACGTCCGGCGACGTCGATGACCTGATGCGGCAGGCACCGCTCGACGTACGCTCCGCGGTCGTCGGCCGCGTCGCGGCACCGTGACGCCGGAGCTCACACTGCCGGTGCGCGCCGCAGCAGGATGAGGGCGTAGGCCGCCGCCGCGAGAAGGGCGACGGTCGCGTCGGAGAACCAGAGTCCGCGGCCCCACTCCGCCTGCAAGTAGGTGTCACTGACGCCCCCGGCGAGCAGCAGCACGCCGGCTCCGCCGAAGGCCGTCATGCCGATGGCAGGGATGATGCCGCCCCGGGGTGGGCTCGCGCGACGTCGACCGACGCGGAGGATGACCAGGGCCCCGACCAGGCACACGAGCGCGAAGCCGCCGCGCAGGATCAAGGTGTCGTCGGCGTTCTCCGATGCAGCGGCGGCGTGCCAGTCGTGGACGCCCGGCTGCGCCGCGACCCACTGGCCGATGCGTGCAGGGGACGGCAGAGCGCCCCGCGGGAGCCCGAAGGCGGACGTCGTCGAGGTCACCGCGGCGACCAGGTGGGCGAGGAGGCTCCCCGCCAGGACGGTCACGGACGCCACGGCGGCGAGGTGCGCGCCCCCCTGAGCGAGGGGTCCGAGCAGGGACACGGTCGAGCCGTTGGCCGCTGCGGCCACCTGTCGGGGGGTCCCGAAACGCTCGACCGCCCGATGCTCCGCGAGCTGCTGGTCGGTGCCCGCAGCCACGTCTCGCGCGGCCGCCTCCCGCAGATGCTCCTCGGCCTCGGCGAGGAGTCGGCGCACGCGAGCGGGCCCGATGCGCAGCCGGACGGCGAGCTCGTCGAGGTAGGCGTCTATCTGGTCCATCACGCGGTCCCCAGCACGCTGCTCATGCTGGCGGAGAACCGACGCCACTGGCGGGACTGCTCGGCGAGGGCCTGCACTCCGGGGGCGGTCAGGCGGTAGACCCGGCGGCGCCGCCCGTCGAGGGCGGCCCAG
>JBDTXF010000087.1:0-8967 GCA_040006355.1 Nocardioidaceae bacterium
CCAACTACGTCGACCACGTGCAGATCACGATGGCCGAGGACATCGGGATCGGCGGTCGTGCCGGGTACTACGACGGCATCGGCGCCGCGCGCGACGTGATCCAGAACCACCTGATGCAGCTGATGGCCCTGATCGCCATGGAGGAGCCAACCTCGTTCGACGCGCGCAGCCTGCGGCTCGAGAAGCAGAAGGTGCTCGCGTCCGTCGTGCTCCCCCGCCGCCTGGACCTGCACACCGCGCGGGCGCAGTACACCGAGGGCTGGGCGGGCGGCGAGAAGGTGCTCGGCTACACAGAGGAGCAGGACATCCCGGCGGACTCCATCACCGAGACGTTCGCCGCGATCAAGCTCAGCATCGAGACCCGCCGCTGGGCCGGGGTGCCGTTCTACCTGCGGCACGGCAAGCGCCTGCGCCGCCGCGTCACCGAGGTGGCGGTGGTGTTCAAGCGCGCACCGCACCTGCCGTTCACCGAGACCTCGACCGAGGAGCTCACCCAGAACGCCCTGGTCTTCCGCGTGCAGCCCGACGAGGGGATCACCACGCGCTTCGGCTCCAAGGTGCCCGGCAGCGCGATGGAGATCCGCGACGTCAACATGGACTTCGCCTACGGCGGCTCCTTCACCGAGTCGTCTCCGGAGGCCTACGAGCGGCTGATCCTGGACGTGCTCCTCGGCGACCCCCCGCTGTTCCCGCAGCACGAGGAGGTGGAGCTGTCCTGGAAGATCCTCGACCCGATCGTTGACTACTGGGCCCACCACGGGAAGCCGGACACCTACGAGTCCGGCACCTGGGGACCCGAGTCCGCGGTCAAGATGCTCGCCCGCGACGGACGGACCTGGAGGCGACCTTGATAGAGCTCATCGACACCCACTCCGGCGCGATAGCGGCCGAGTTCATCCGGGCCCGCCGGCGCTCCGGCAGCCCGGCGATGGGCATGATCATGACGCTGGTGATCGTCGCCGACGCCGCGGATGCCGACGAGTCCATGAAGGTCGCCCGCTCCGCGTCGCAGGAGCACCCCGCCCGCATCCTCGGCGTGGTCATCGGCGACGGGCGAGGCACGTCCCAGGTGGACGCCCAGGTCGGGATCGGCGCCGGGGCCTCGGGCGAGCGGGCCCTGATCCGGCTCACCGGCGAGGTCACCAAGCACGCACAGTCGGTCGTGCTGCCGCTGCTGCTCCCCGACTCGCCCGTCGTGGTCTGGTGGCCGGGACGTGCGCCGGATGACCCGTCCAACGACCCGCTGGGCATGCTGGGCACCCGTCGCATCACCGACGCCGCCTCCGTGCCCACCAGCAAGGCCAAGGCGATGCTGCACCAGTGCAGCAGCTATGCCCCGGGCAACACCGACCTCGCCTGGACCCGGATCACCGGCTGGCGGGCGCTGCTCGCCGCGGCGCTGGACCAGCACCCGGGCAAGGTGCTCTCCGCCTCCGTCACCGCCGAGCGGGTCAGCCCCAGTGCTGACCTGCTCTCCGCGTGGCTGGCCGACCGGTTGCGCTGCGAGGTGAGCCGGACCAGCTCGCAGGGCCCGGGCATCACCTCGGTGGTGATGAGCACCCGGCAGGGCGACATCTCGATCACCCGGGACGACGGCCGGCTCGCGACGCTGTCCTCACCCGGTGCCCCCGACCGCCCGGTGGCGCTCAAGCGGCGCACGCTCGACGAGCTGCTCAACGAGGAGCTCCGCCGCCTCGACCCGGACGACGTCTACGCGGCCACCGCCAAGCGGCTGGCGCGCACCGGCTCCCCCGCCGCGCCCAAGCCCCGCAAGCGCGCAGCCAGCCGGGCGAAGAGCTGAGATGACCACGCCCGAGATCGTGCGGCACCCGTCGTCCGAGGCACTGGCCGCGGACGTCGCCGAGCGGCTGGTCGAGCGGCTGGCCGCGGTCCAGGCCGAGGGCCGGGTCCCCTCGGTGGGGCTGACCGGTGGCACCATCGCCGCCGCGATCCACGAGGCCCTCGTCGCCGCCTCCGTTGAGCGGGTCGACTGGGGCCGGGTGGACATCTGGTGGGGCGACGAGCGCTTCGTCGCCGGCGACGACCCGGACCGCAACTGCCGGCAGGCAGCGGAGTCGCTGCTCGACCACGTCGCGGTCAGTCCCGAGCGGGTGCACGAGATGGCGGCCCGCGACGATGCAGGCGGTGCCGACGGCGACCTGGAGCGGGCCGCCGCGGCGTACGGCGAGGAGATCCGCACCCAGGGCAACGGGATGTTCGACGTGCTGATGCTCGGCGTCGGGCCGGACGGTCACGTCGCGTCGCTGTTCCCGGGCTTCCCGCAGCTCGACGTCGACGACGCCGTGGCGGTCCCGGTCACCGGCTCCCCCAAGCCCCCGCCGGAGCGGATCAGCCTGACGTTCGGCGCCCTGAACCACAGCCGCGCGGTCTGGTTCGTGGTGTCCGGCGCCGGCAAGGCCGACGCGGTCGCTCGCGCCCTGAGCACCGGACCCGGCCGGCCCGACGTCCACGAGATCCCTGCCGTGGGAGTCTCCGGTCAGCACGAGACCCTCTGGTTCCTCGACGACGACGCCGCGTCCCGTCTGTGACGGACGCCGTCTGGCTACGATGACGTCTCGCCCGCGCCGGAAGGAGTCGTCCGTGGCAGACCCGGACCGGCTGGACCGTCCCGCCATCGTCACCGTCGACGACGACCCGAGCGTGTCGCGAGCCGTCGCCCGTGACCTCCGCCGGGAGTACGGCGCCGAGCACCGGATCATCCGCGGCGAGAGCGGCGAGCAGACCCTCGAGGCGCTGCGCGAGCTGAAGCTCCGCGGTGAGCAGGTGGCGGTGATCCTCGCCGACTACCGCATGCCGCGGATGAACGGCATCGAGTTCCTCGAGGCTGCGATGGACATCTTCCCCTTCGCCCGTCGGGTGCTGCTCACGGCGTACGCCGACACGGACGCGGCCATCTCCGCGATCAACCTCGTCGACGTCGACCACTACCTGCTCAAGCCCTGGGACCCGCCGGAGGAGAAGCTCTACCCGGTCCTGACCCAGCTGATCGCCGACTGGCGGGCGCACGCGCACGCGCCCGTCCCCGAGACGAAGGTGATCGGCCATCGCTGGTCGCCGCGGTCCTTCGAGGTGCGGGACTTCCTGGCCCGCAACCGGGTGCCCTTCCGCTGGTACGCCGCCACCGAGCCCGAGGCCGATCGGCTGCTCCTCGCGGCCGGGGTGAGCGCCGACCAGGAGGGGGCCATCCCGGTCGTGGTCACCACCGACGGGGACGTGCTGCTCTCGCCGACCGACAGCGAGCTGGCCACCCGGGTCGGGCTGTCGGTGGACCCGGCCGAGGAGTTCTACGACGTCGTGGTGATCGGGGCCGGCCCGGCCGGTCTCGGCGCGGCGGTCTACGCCGCCTCCGAGGGGCTGCGGACCGTCCTGGTCGAGCGGACCGCGACCGGTGGCCAGGCCGGCACCAGCTCGCGGATCGAGAACTACCTCGGCTTCCCCGACGGGATCTCGGGGTCGCAGCTGGCCGAGCGCGCCCGACGGCAGGCGGTGAAGTTCGGGGCGGAGCTGGTCAGCGTCAGCCAGGTGACCGGGATCGCGAGCCGCGGCAGCTCCCGGGTGGTGACCTTCGCGGACGGTCGCACCATCGAGGCGCACTCGGTGATCTTGGCGACCGGGGTGGACTACCGGCAGCTCGAGACGCTGGGCGCGGAGCCGCTGACCGGACGGGGCGTGTTCTACGGCGCGGCGCTGACCGAGGCGATGAGCTGCGCCGACCAGGACGTCTATGTCGTCGGCGGCGCGAACTCGGCCGGCCAGGCGGCGCTCTACTTCGCCCAGCGCTCCCGCTCGGTGACGATGCTGGTGCGCGGGTCCTCCCTGGCCTCCTCGATGTCGTCCTACCTCGTCGACCAGATCGAGGCGTCCCCGCGGATCACGGTGCGCACCAGGGTCTCCGTCGTGGAGGCGCACGGCGAGGACCACCTCGAGAGCCTGACCGTGCTCGACCGGGCCACCGGCGAGCAGGAGACCGTCCCGACCCAGTGGCTGTTCATCTTCATCGGTGCGGCGCCGCGCACCGAGTGGCTGGACGCGGCGGTCCTGCGCGACGAGCACGGCTTCGTCGTCGCGGGACCCGACCTGATGGTCGACGGCAGCCGACCCACCGGCTGGCCGTTGGACCGCGACCCGTTCCACCTGGAGACCAGCGTCCCCGGCCTGTTCGTGGCCGGGGACGTGCGCTCGCAGTCCGTCAAACGGGTGGCCTCGGCCGTCGGCGAGGGCGCGATGGCCGTCGTCCTGGTGCACCGCTACCTCGAGAGGCTCTGACCCAGGAGAGACCATGACCACTGTGCCCGACTGCAGCCCCGAGCTGCTGCGCAGCCTGTTCCTGTTCGAGTCGCTGTCCGACGAGCGGCTGGAGTTCCTCTGCGAGCACGGCTCGGTGGTGCAGGTGGAGCCCGGCTGGCTCTACCGCCAGGGCGAGGACGCCTCCTGCTTCTACGTGCTGCTCGAGGGCTCCCTGGTGATGTCGCGCCGGGTCGCCGACGACGAGGTCGAGGTCAACCGCACCTCCTTCCGCGGCTCCTACGTCGGTGCGTGGACGGCCTACCTGGGCGACCTGGTGCCCCAGGTCTACGACCAGTCGGTGCGGCTCACCGAGGCCGCGACCTTCTTCGAGCTGGACGCGGCGGTGCTCCGCGAGGTGATGCTGGAGTGGTTCCCGATGGCCCAGCACCTGCTCAGCGGGCTGTTCCAGGGGTTCACCAGCCGGCAGCGGACGGTCGCCCAGCGAGAGCGGCTGCTGGCGCTCGGCTCGCTGTCGGCCGGCCTGACCCACGAGCTGAACAACCCCGCGGCCGCCGCGGTGCGCGCCACGGCGACCCTCCAGCAGCGGGTCTCGAAGATGCGCGAGAAGCTCGGGGCCCTCGCCTCGGGACACCTCGACGAGGCCGCGCTGCAGACCCTGGTCACGTTCCAGGACGACGCCGCCCAGCGGGTCGCCGACGCCCCGTCGCTGTCGGCCCTCGAGAGCTCGGACCGTGAGGACGAGATCAGCGACTGGCTGGAGGAGCACGACGTCTCGCGCGCCTACGAGGTCGCCCCACCGTTCGTCCAGGCCGGGCTCGACGCCGCGTGGCTGGACTCGGTCGCCAGCGCCGCGCCCCCCGGGTCGCTGGCGGGGGCGATCCACTGGCTCTACTACACCATCGAGACCGAGCTGCTGATGAAGGAGATCATCGACTCCACGACCCGCATCTCGACTCTGGTCGACGCCGCGAAGCAGTACTCCCAGATGGACCGGTCGCCGCACCAGACCGTGGACCTGCACGACCTGCTCGACAGCACGCTGGTGATGCTCGCTCGCAAGATCCCATCGGGTGTGCGGGTCGTGAAGCACTATGACGCCGCCCTGCCGGACGTGCCGGCCTACCCCGCCGAGCTCAACCAGGTCTGGACGAACATCATCGACAACGCGGTCCAGGCGATGGGCGAGTCGGGCACCCTGACCCTGACCACCCACGGCGACGGGGAGTATGCCTCGGTGAAGATCTCCGACACCGGTCCCGGGATCCCCGAGGACGTGCGGGACCGCATCTTCGAGCCGTTCTTCACCACCAAGCCGATCGGCCACGGCACCGGGCTCGGGCTGGACATCGCGTGGCGGATCGTGGTCAACAAGCACCGCGGCAACCTCAAGGTCCTCTCGCAGCCCGGGAGCACCACGTTCGTCGTACGGATCCCCCTCGCAGGACCTCAGATCGGAGAGAGCACATGACCGACGGGAGCCCCCATCTCGACCCCGCGGCCGCGCCGAGCGGACCCGGCTGCGCCGACTGCGACGCCGCCTCACCCCGGGGCTGGTGGGTGCACCTGCGTCGCTGCGCCGCGTGCGGGCACATCGGCTGCTGCGACAGCTCCCCCGCCCAGCACGCCACAGCACACGCCCGGTCCTCGGGACACCAGCTGATCCAGAGCTTCGAGCCCGGGGAGGACTGGTTCTTCGACTACACGACCGAGGAGGTGTACGACGGTCCGGAGCTGTCCCCGCCCTCGTCGCACCCGGACGACCAGCCCACGCCCGGGCCGGCCGGACGGGTCCCGGCGGACTGGCGGTCCCATGTCCACTGAGGGGCGAGGCCCTAGAAGACGATGTCGCCGCGCTTGCGCTTGTCGCGCAGGGTCTTGATCGCCTCGTCCAGGATGTCCTCGGCCTCCTTGTCGGAGCGCCGCTCCTTCACATAGGCGAGGTGGGTCTTGTAGGGCTCGGTCTTGGGGGCCGGCGGCGGGTTCTCCGAGTCCAGGCTGGCCGGCAGGCCACAGCGCGGACAGTCCCAGAACGCCGGGATCTGCGCCTCGACCGCGAACGTGATCACCGACTCGTGGGCATGGGCGCAGAAGTATACGACCGTCTGCCGGGGGGCCGCGTCGCCCCTCTCGGCCTCGCCCATCGGGCCTGCGCCCACCCGGCTACCGCGGATCGCGCTGCCACCACCTGCTGCCACGCTGTGAGCTCCTGTCGAGACGAACGATCGGGTGAAGCGGGGTCGGACGGGTCGCCGCCGGTGGCTGGGGTCAGCCGCTGGTCTTGAGCAGCAGGCCGAGGGCCACGATGCACGCGAACCAGATCAGGCCGGCCCCGATGGTGATGCGGTCGAGGTTGCGCTCGGCCACCGAGGACCCGCCCAGGCCGCTCGAGACACCGCCTCCGAACATGTCCGAGAGCCCACCGCCCCTGCCCTTGTGCAGGAGGACGAGCAGGATCAGCAGGAGGCTGGTCAGGACGAGCAGCACGGTGAAGGTGAGGACCACGGTGGGAAATCCTAACTCACGGTCGGACGGGGGATGACAGGCGCGTGGAAGACGGGGCTCAGATGACAGGCATGTCGTAGAAGCGGCAGATGCCGCCGAACTCGTCGGCCTGCAGGCTCGCACCGCCGACCAGAGCGCCGTCGACGTCCGCCTTCTCCATGATGCCTGCGATGTTGGCGGCCTTCACCGAGCCGCCGTAGAGCACCCGGACAGCGGCTGCGGCCTCGGGGCTCCAGGCCTCCGCGACCCGCGCACGGATCGCCGAGCAGACCTCCTGCGCGTCGTCGGGGGTGGCCACCTCGCCGGTGCCGATCGCCCACACCGGCTCGTAGGCGACGACCAGCCCGCCGACCTGGTCCGCGCTGAGACCGGCGAGCGAGCCGCCGAGCTGCCCGAGGGTGTGCTCGACGTGCCGGCCGTCGGAGCGGACCTCGAGGCCCTCGCCGACGCAGACGATCGGGGTCATCGACGCCTCGAGGACCTTCTTGGCCTTGACGTTGACGGACGCGTCGTCCTCGTGGTGGTGCTCCCGGCGCTCGGAGTGGCCGACCACGACGTAGGAGCACCCGAGCTTGGCGAGCATCGAGGCGGAGACCTCCCCGGTGTAGGCCCCGGAATCGTGCATCGACACGTCCTGGGCGCCGTAGCCGATCTCGAGGCGGTCGCCGTCGACCAGCGTCTGGACGCCGCGCAGGTCGGTGAACGGCGGAACCACCACCACCTCGACCCTGGCGTAGTCGTGCTTCTTGTCGGCCAGGGTCCAGGCGAGCTTCTGGACCAGGACGACCGCCTCCTGGTGGTTCAGGTTCATCTTCCAGTTGCCGGCCATCAGCGGGACGCGGGTGTTCTTCGCCATCGTGGGTGGTTCGCCTGTCTGTCTGTCGGGCTGTCTGTCGGGCGGGTCAGTGGGCGAGGACGTCGATGCCGGGAAGGTCCTTGCCCTCGAGGTACTCCAGGCTCGCGCCACCCCCGGTGGATATGTGGCCGAAGGACGACTCGTCGAAGCCGAGCTGCCGGACGGCTGCGGCTGAGTCTCCGCCGCCGACGACCGAGAGACCGTCGATCCGGGTCAGTGCCTCGGCGACCGCGCGGGTGCCACCGGCGAACGCCTCGAACTCGAAGACACCCATCGGCCCGTTCCAGAACACCGTCCGGGCGTCGGCGAGCGCGGCCGCGAAGGCAACAGCCGAGTCCGGGCCGATGTCGAGCCCGATCTGGTCCGCCGGGATCTGGTCCGCGGGCACCACCGTCGCCGGGGAGTCGGCGCTGAACTCCGGTGCGACGACCACGTCGGTCGGCAGCAGGAGCTGCACGCCCGACTCCTCGGCCCGCTGCAGGTAGCCGCGGCAGACGTCGAGCTGGTCCTTCTCGAGCAGGCTCCTGCCCACCTCGTGGCCCTGTGCCGCGAGGAAGGTGAAGACCATGCCGCCGCCGATCAGCAGCCGGTCGGCCTTGCCCAGCAGGTTGTCGATGACCCCGAGCTTGTCGGAGACCTTCGAGCCGCCGAGGACCACGACGTAGGGCCGGTCCGGGTCCTCGGTGAGCCGGCGCAGCACCGCGATCTCGGTGGCCACCAGGCCTCCCATGGCGTGCGGGAGCCGCTGCGCCACGTCGTAGACCGAGGCCTGCTTGCGGTGCACGACGCCGAACCCGTCACTGACGAAGGCATCCGCGAGCTCCGCGAGCTGGTCGGCGAACGCGCCCCGGGTGGCGTCGTCCTTGCTGGTCTCGCCCTCGTTGAAGCGGACGTTCTCGAGCACCGCGACCTGACCGTCCTCGAGCGCGGAGACCACGGCGTGCGCGGCGTCCCCGACGGTGTCCTCGGCGAAGGCCACGTCGGTGCCGAGCAGCTCGCCGAGCCGGTCCGCGACGGGACGCAGGGAGTACCGCGGGTCCGGGGCGCCCTTCGGACGTCCGAGGTGAGCGGTCACCACGACCCGCGCCCCGGCCTCCGAGAGCTGCCTGATCGTCGGCACGCTGGCGCGGATCCGGCCGTCGTCGGTGATCCTCCCGGCGTCGAGGGGCACATTGAGGTCGGAGCGGACCAGGACCCTCTTGCCCCGCAGGTCCCCGAGCGCGTCGAGCTGCACCACGGTCAGAGCGTCTCGCCGACGAAGGCGATCAGGTCCACGAGGCGGCTGGAGTAGCCCCACTCGTTGTCGTACCAGCCGATCACCTTGACCTGGTTGCCGAGCA
>JBDTXF010000088.1:0-8944 GCA_040006355.1 Nocardioidaceae bacterium
GCCGACGAGCTCGAGGGCTTCTCCTTCGAGCGGGCCCGGCAGCGGGCGGCCGGCATCTTCGAGACCACCGCGAGGGTGTTCGCGCTGGCCCGTGACGAGGGCGTGCCGCCCGCGGTCGCCGCCGACCGGCTCGCCGAGCGACGGATGAACGAGGTGGGTCGGCTGCGCGGCATCTGGCTGGGCTGAGCGCTCGAGGACCGCGCGTGCGATCAGCCCGTCAGGACCGCGGGGCCGTCACTCGCGACTGCGGGAGTAGTCCGACCACTCGTCCTGCTCGTCGGGCGCGGCGTCGTTCTTGCCGTCGCTCGACTGGTCGTCCTTGCCATGCAGCTCCTGGGCCAGAGCGCCGAAGTCCGTCTCGAAAGACTGGTACTTCAGGTCACGGGCAACCTTGGTCTGCTTCGCCTTTGCACGGCCGCGCCCCATAGGGTCGACCCCCTCGCACTCGTGGCCGGAGTCACGCGTGATCCCGTCTCGGCAGTCGTCGACACGATGCCGGGACCGTGTCGCGCGAGCGTCCGGTCTTGTCCGTTAGGTTTTCGTCTCTCAACCGTACCTGGCCGGTGGCTGTTCCTGCACCCCGGATGCCCGGGATGTCGGCGTGTTCGCGCTCAGCGGAGGTCGGGCCAACCGGGGTGCGCACCGGTGAGGGTCACCGAACCGCCCGCGAGAGCGTCCCCGGACCGCACCTCGCCACAGACCCAGGCCTCGAGCCCGTGGCCCTGCAGCAGCGTGACGGCGCGCCCGGCCGCCTCCGGGGCGGTCACCGCGACCATCCCGATGCCGCAGTTCAGGGTGCGCTCGAGGTCGGCCTGGTCGACCGAGCCGACCCGCCGCACCAGGTCGAAGACCGGCTGCGGGGTCCAGCTGCCCCGGTCCAGGGTGGCCGTCACGGTGTCCGGCAGCACTCGCGCGAGGTTGGCGGCCAGCCCGCCCCCGGTGACGTGCGACATCGCGTGCGCGCCGTCGGTGCCGAGCGTGCGCGCGAGGTCGAGGCAGGCCTTGGCGTAGATCAGCGTGGGCTCGAGCAGCTCCTCGCCCAGCGTGCGGCCGAGCTCGTCGACGTGCCGGTCCAGGGACCACCCGGCGCCGTCGGCCGACAGCAGCACGTGCCGCACCAGCGAGTAGCCGTTGGAGTGCAGCCCGCTCGACCCCATCGCGACCACCAGGTCACCGGCCCGCACCCGGCCGGGGCCGAGCAGGTCACCGGCCTCCACCACGCCGGTGGTCGAGCCTGCCACGTCGTACTCGTCGGGGCCGAGCAGACCGGGATGCTCGGCGGTCTCGCCGCCGATCAGCGCGCAGCCGGCCTGCACGCAGGCCTCGGCGATGCCCTGGACGATGGCGGCGACCCGCTCCGGGACGACACGGCCGGTCGCGATGTAGTCGGTGAGGAACAAGGGCTCCGCGCCGCAGACCACGAGGTCGTCGACGAGCATCCCGACCAGGTCGAAGCCGATCGTGTGGTGCACGTCCATCGCCTGCGCGATCGCGACCTTGGTGCCGACGCCGTCCGCCGAGGTGGCCAGCAGCGGGTGGTCGAAGGCCTTGAGCGCGCTCGCGTCGAAGAGCCCCGCGAACCCGCCGATGCCGCCGAGCATCTCGGGGCGGCGGGCCTTGTCGATCCAGACCTTCATCAGCTCGACGGCCTTGTCGCCGGCGTCGATCGACACTCCCGCGGCCTCGTAGGTCGCGCCCGCGCGGGTCGGCTGGTGGTCGGTCATCGGGACTCCTCGAAAGGGCTCAGGGACGGTCGAGCGCGTCGCCGGCGCCGCCGCCGGTGAGTGAGGTGGACAGGCCGTCGGGGCCGCCGAGCATCGTCGGGGCGAACTCCAGCAGGTGCTTGCCGAGGTGCTCGGGGTCAGGCAGCTCGATCGGGTAGACGCCGTCGAAGCAGGCCCGGCAGAGGTGGTCCATCGGCACCTCGGTGGCCTCGACGAGCTGCTCGAGCGAGATGTAGGCCAGCGAGTCGGCGTCGATGGAGCGGCAGATCTCGTCGGTGTTCAGGCCGTTGGCGATCAGCTCCGCGCGGGTCGCGAAGTCGATGCCGTAGAAGCAGGGCCACTTCACCGGCGGGGAGGAGATCCGGACGTGCACCTCGCGGGCACCGGCCTCGCGGAGCATCCGGACCAGGGCGCGCTGGGTGTTGCCGCGCACGATCGAGTCGTCGACGACCACGAGGCGCTTGCCCTCGATCACGTCGCGCAGCGGGTTGAGCTTCAGCCGGATGCCGAGCTGGCGGATGGTCTGCGACGGCTGGATGAAGGTCCGCCCGACGTAGGAGTTCTTCACCAGGCCGGTGCCGTAGGGGATGCCGCTCTCCTCGGCGTAGCCGATCGCGGCCGGCGTGCCGGACTCCGGGACCGGCATCACCAGGTCGGCGTCGGCGGGGAACTCCCGCGCCAGCCTGCGGCCGATCTCGACGCGCACGCTGTGCACGCGCTTGTCGTTCATCAAGGTGTCGGGGCGGGCGAGGTAGACGAACTCGAACAGGCAGTGCTTGGGTGCCGCCTCCGCGAAGCGGCGGCTGCGCAGGCCGTCCTCGTCGATGGCGACCATCTCGCCCGGCTCGACCTCGCGGATGAACGAGGCGCCGACGATGTCGAGCGCCGCGGTCTCCGAGGCGACGACCCAGCCCCGCTCGAGCCGGCCGAGCACCAGCGGGCGGACCCCTTGCGGGTCGCGCGCGGCGTAGAGCGTGTTCTCGTCCATCCAGACGAACGAGAAGGCGCCGCGCAGCTCGGGGAGCACCCGGACCGCGTTCTCCTCGAGGCTCATGTCGGGGTGGTGCGCCAGCAGCGCGGTGACCAGGCTGGTGTCGTTGGTCGAGGCGGGACCCTGCCTGGTCGGCAGGTCCAGCTCGCCGAACGCGCCGGCGAGTGCGGCGACCCGTGCGGACAGCTCGCGGGTGTTGGTCAGGTTGCCGTTGTGGGCGAGCGCGATCGAGCCGGTCTCGGTGGGCCGGAAGGTCGGCTGCGCGTTGTGCCAGGTGCTCGCGCCGGTCGTCGAGTAGCGAGCGTGGCCGACCGCGACGTAGCCCTTGAGGGACTCCAGGGTGGACTCGTCGAACACCTGGGAGACCAGACCCATGTCCTTGTAGACCAGGATCTGGCGGCCGTTGCTGACCGCGATGCCGGCCGACTCCTGGCCGCGGTGCTGCAGGGCGTAGAGGCCGTAGTAGGTCAGCTTGGCGACGTCCTCGCCGGGCGCCCAGACCCCGAAGACGCCACAGGCGTCCTGCGGGCCGAGATCGTGTGGGTCGATCGCGTCGGTGAGCCGCCCGTCGCCTCCCGGCCGGACGTTCCTGTCGCTGGGCCGACGGTTGGGCCGACGGTTGGGCCGACCGCTGGGCGTCTCCTGAACAGGCACGGCCCCCAGTCTACGGGACCGCGCCTCGGTCGTGGGTCAGGCCCGGGCGAGGTGGTGCAGCAGCAGCGCCTCGGCCAGGCACACCCGCTCGAACTCGGCGAGGTGCAGCCCCTCGTTGGCGCCGTGGGCGCGGGTGTCGGGGTCCTCGACCCCGGTCACCAGGACGGCCGCGTCGGGGAACGCCCCGCGGAACGCGGCGATGAAGGGGATCGAGCCGCCGACCCCCATGTCGACCGGCTCGACACCGTCCCAGGCCTCGCGGAAGGCGGCCCGCGCCGCGTCGTACGCCGGTCCGGTGGCGTCGATCCGGGTCGGCTCGCCGAGCTCACCGGGGGTGAAGGTGAGCTGCGCACCCCACGGCACATGCTTCTCGAGGTGCTCGCGGACCCGCTCCATGGCCCGCGGGGAGCTGTCGCCGGGGGCGAGCCGCACGGACAGCTTGACCTTGACCGCGGGGATCAGGGTGTTGCTCGCGTCCGCGGTGCGGGTCGCGTCGAAGCCGATCGTGGTGATCGACGGCTTCGTCCAGAGCCGTTCGACGACCGAGCCGGAGCCGATCAGCTCGACCCCCTCGCAGAGGCCGGACTCGGCGCGGATCCGGTCCATCGGGTAGTCCACGTCGGCCGCGGGTCCGGCGACCAGGCCCTCGACCGCGACGTTCCCCTCGTCGTCGTGGAGGGTGGCGAGCAGCCGGACCATCGCGGTCACCGCGTCGGGGACGACCCCTCCCCACATGCCCGAGTGCACGCCGTGCTCGAGCGTGCGGACCTCGACGAAGCAGTCGACGAGCCCGCGCAGGCTGGTGGTGAGGGCGGGCTCGCCGATGTCCCAGTTGCCGGAGTCGGCGATCACGATCACGTCGGCCGCGAGCAGGTCCCGGTGAGCGTCCAGGAACGCCTCGAGCGTTGGCGAGCCGACCTCCTCCTCGCCCTCGACGAGCACCGTCACCCCCACCGGCAGACCGGCCCCGTGCACGCGGACGGCGGCCAGGTGGGCGGCGATGCCGGCCTTGTCGTCGGCGGCACCGCGGCCGTAGAGCCGCGCCCCTCGCTCGGTGGGCTCGAAGGGATCGCTGTCCCAGTCCGCCAGGTCCCCGACCGGCTGGACGTCGTGGTGGGCGTAGAGCAGCACCGTCGGGGCTCCCTCGGGGGCCGGTCTGCGGGCCACCACGGCCGGGGCGCCCCCCGCGGCGCTGAGGATCTGCACGTCGTGGAACCCCTCGGCGCGGAACAGCTCGGCGGTGGCCTCGGCGCTGCGGCGTACGTCGTCGCGGCGGGCGGGGTCGGCGCTCACCGACGGGATCCGGACCAGCGCCTCGAGGTCGGCACGGACCGAGGGCATCACGTCGTGGACGGTGGCACGGATCGCGTCAGGGGTGAGGGTCATGGGCGCCACCCTAGGCGGCGGGCCGGGAGCGGCTCAGAAGTGGATCTCGGTGCTCGCGTCCCGGTCGAGGCGGCTCAGGTCGACCGACATCTGGTTGGTGTTGCCCGCGATGATCGCGGCGGTGGTCCCGCAGACCCGGAACGCCTCGCGCCAGGAGATCTCGAAGGCACCGGTGCCCGGCCCGAGGTCGGAGCCGAACTCCCCCGCGGCGAGGTTGAGCTGCGCGGACACCGCGACCAGGCTCGGCACCGTGTTGGTGAACTCGGCGGACAGCTCCTCGAACCGCGTGGTGACGATCCTCGCGGCTGCGTCGGTCATGCGGACGTCGGTCATCGTGGCGGCTCCTCGGTGGTGGGGACCGATCGTCCCGACGACGGTTCGACGGGTGGCTGGGGGACGGCGGACTCGGTCACCGAGACCCCGCGCTCGCGGAGGGCGTCCACCACGGCGTCGACGTGGCGGACCGGGAAGGCCCACACCGACGACCGCCGCATCGCGGCCCCGGACTCCCCGACCGTGACTCGGCGGCGCTGGGAGGGCGCCCGCACCTCGGGGACGACCAGCTGGTCGAGGTCCACGTCCAGGACGAGCGCGGCCCGGCCGGTGGCGGGCAGGTAGCCCAGGAACCGGGTCGGCTGCGGTGGGCCGCCGACGGCGCGTGCGGCACGGCGCATCCGGCGGACGGCGCTGCCCGACCGCACCAGCCGGGCGCCGTGCAGGCCGGCCCACGGCACCAGGTAGGGGTTGCGTGCGGAGAAGGTGACCTGTGCCGGCTTCGTGCGGGCCCTCTCGGTGCCGAAGCCGATCCCCCGGTCGTCGACGCGCAGGTCGGCGCCCCACCACCAGAGCAGCGGCTGCAGGCCGCCGTAGAGGAAGAAGACCAGGAACGGCACCAGCACGACGAACCGGCCGAGGGAGTAGCGGCCCGGGACCTGCGGCACCACGAGCACCGCGACGACCACGAGCAGCACGATGCTGACCGGGACCGTCCAGGTGAGCCCGACGTTGCGCTGCCGCACCTCGCTCATCGCGACACCGCCGTCTCGCGGTTCGTCCGGGCCGCCTGCTCGAGCAGCGTGCGGACCTGTGCGGTCAGGGTGTCACGGTCGCCGGCGTCGAAGCGCTCGCGGGCCCCGCCGAAGAGCAGCGTGGCGCCCCGCAGGTCCTCGCCGTCGACCCGGACGGAGATGCCGGAGGCCAGCAGCGGCTCGCCCTCGCGATGCCGCAGGACCTCGAGCGTGACGGCGTCGGCACGCCCGCCGAACGCCTCGGACCGCAGGGCCCCCTGCGCCCACTCGGCGAGCGCGGAGCAGGCATGCTCCACCGAGAGCAGCCGGTAGTCGTGGCGACCGGCGGGGCGGAGCTCGGCGACCAGGCCGAGCAGGCCGCCGACCTCGTCGACGAAGCCGTAGAGCAGCGGGGCGAGGACGCCGGAGGCTGCCGGGACCGTGCTCGGCGCCACCACGAAGTAGGCCGAGGTGCGGACCAGCTCGACGATGCCCAGCGGCACCGACAGCACGAGCCGCGGCTCGCCGCCCGCCCCCTCGACTCGCACCGCCTCATCGACCGGGACAGCGTCGCGGCGCTCCACCAGGTCGCGGACCGTCGCCGAGGCGTGCCTGGCCCGGGCCTCGTCGCCGATCGCCGTCCAGGCCAGCCAGACCGACGCGTCGACCATCAGCCAGCGGTCCCCGCCGAGGACGCACTCCTCGACGTCGGTCAGGGAGCCGAGCGGGAGCGAGCCCTCGCGACGTGCCTGCTCGAGCAGGCTCGCCGCCTGCACGGAGCGCTCGTCGGCGTCGAGGCCGGCAGGGATCAGGTCGGGCATCAGGCTCCTAGAAGATGCTGGTCACGGCGTCCCAGCCGCTCGAGGCCAGGTCGCCCGCGTCGTTGAGCAGGTCCTCGCCGGCTGCCACCACGTCGTCGGCCGCGGTGCTGAGGGCCTGCGTGGTGGCGTGGTAGGCGTCGGCGGCCTCGTGACCGACCCACTTCGCCGCGGTCACCGTCGCGTCGGCGACCGCGTCGCAGCCGTCGTGGAACCACGCAACGTTGTGGTAGAGGAAGTTGCCCGCCAGGTAGAGGCCGGTGCCGATCATCACCACCTCGCCGACGACCGGGATCTCGTCCATCAGCAGGTTGGCCGCGATCAGCCCGCCGTTGATGCCGGCGGCACCCTGGTCGACGTAGCCCATCACGCCGTCGTCGGGCGGGTCGAGGACGGTCAGCACGTCACCGGCGATGGCGGTCACACCCAGCACCTTCGACAGGCCGGAGAGACCCTGGGCCAGGCGGGTGGCGGACGACGCCGCCGACGCGGTGTCCCCGGCCGCGGCCTCGAGCCCGCCGAAGGACTTCTCGAGCTCGGCGAGCTCGGCGAGGTTGGCGGGGCTGGCCTTGTCGATGTCCGCCAGGGCCTGGAGCACCTTGATCCGGATGGAGGCGTTCACCGCTGCCTCGGCCGCCTCCGCGGCCTGCTTGGGCATCCCCTCGGCGTTCTCCAGCGCCACCTTCAGCAGGCTGTCGAGCTTGGAGTCGCCGAAGCCCAGGTCCCAGGCGCTGTGCACGGCCTCGTTGATCTTGCGGTAGGGCTCGACCTGATCCAGGAGCGAGGCGCCCTCTGCCTCGGTGACCTCGGTGCCGACCTCCTGGTCGGCCTCCTTGGTCAGCTCGAGGCTGCGCTCGAGGGACGAGCGGTCCAGCCGCACCGGGTAGGTGCCGGTCTTCTGCCAGGCCTCGACCGCGGACGGCGGCACCGGCAGCGGCACCGCGTGTGCGAGGGAGCGGGCTGCCGTCCGGGTCTGCTGTCCCACCCACTCCCGGAGGTGGGCGAACTCGGTCTCCAGGCCGTTCCAGGCGGTGTGCCGGGTGGCTGCCGCGGTCGAGCCGGCGTCCCGCTGGACGGTGTCGAGGTCGTCGCGCTCGCCGCGGTTGAGCGGCCCCGTCGTCGGCGTCGCAGCCGTGACCGCCCGGGTGTGCTCGCGGGCCGCCGCCGTCAGCGCTCCCTGGTAGGTCGCCTGTGCGGCGTCGTACTCCCGGTTGAGCTTGGTGACCTGGGTCAGCGCCTGTTCGTAGTCGTGGGCCAGGGAGTCGATCGCCTGCCGGGTGGCGCGCAGGTCTCCTGCGAAGCCGGTCATGTGCCCGCCGAGGCCGGTCATCTCGGCCTTGATCGAGGTCGCCGCCGCGCCGGTCCACTGCTCGGCGATCTCCCCGGGCGTGCCGGTGACCGAGGAGCCCTGGGTGTCGAGGTGCCCGGCGAGCGTGCCGACCGACCGGGACGCGTCGTGCAGCAGCCCCGCGTCGATATCGAGTGAGAAGTGCCCCGTCACACGAGATGTATACCCCCGGCTCCCGGCGCTACACCGGGCGGGGGCCTCATCCGGTGGTCAGCGGCAGCAGCGCGGAGAGGTCGGAGCGCTCGCCGGACGCGGACAGCCGGGCGTCCTGCGCGGCCTCGGCCCAGTCCAGGTCGCCCACCCCCAGCGCGATCCAGGTGGTGGCGTCCATCTCGACGGTGGCCGGCGGCGTGCCACGGGTGTGCCGGGTGCCCTGCAGGCACTGCGCGGCGGCGTACGGCGGGATGCGGACCTCCACGGCCCCCCCGGGGGCCTTCGCGACGAGCAGCGCGAGCAGGTGCTTGGTGAGCAGCCGCAGGTCGTCGCGGTCCGCGTCGCCGGCGCGGAACCGGGCGAGGGCGGGACCCACCAGGGCCGGGTCGGCGGGCTGCAGTCGGACGGGCACGTGAGCATCCTCCCCCGTCACCGACAGGTCGCGAACTACCGGCGTGTCCTTCACGCGTTCTCCCTCGAACCTTGTTACGTTTGGGGGTTGTGTGACTAGAGTGATTCCTGTTTCCCCCGAGCAGCAGGAGTCGCGATGCGCCGCACGCCCCGGACCACCCGCCCGCACCGGCGACTGCTGCGCTCGTGCGCGACCGCCCTGGCCGCACTCGCCACGGTGTCCTCCGGCGTCGCCCTGGCGTCCCCGGCGACCGCGGGCAACGTGGTCACTCCCGGCAGCTTCACCGGCTACGGCTTCGACCAGTGCACGGCGCCGAGCCAGCGCGCCATGAACGCCTGGCTGACCAGCTCGCCGTACTGGGCCGCAGGCATCTACCTCTCCGGTGACTCCCGCGGCTGCCTGAGCCAGCCGAACCTGACCCCCACCTGGGTGCGCACCCAGCTCGCCCAGG
>JBDTXF010000089.1:0-8941 GCA_040006355.1 Nocardioidaceae bacterium
GCGCGCCAGCGTCCGCGGGTTCGCGGTCACCGGTCCCTGTGGCGACCCCGACGTCGACCCGATCGCCGTCGGCGAGGTCTCCGAGCTCACCGTCGACCCGGAGACCACCCGGCGCGGCCACGGCTCGCGGCTCGTGCAGGCCTGCGCCGACACGCTCCGCGCAGACCGCTTCCGCACGGCGGTGGTCTGGCTCAACACCGGCGACGACGTACGCCGTGCCTTCCTGACCGGCGCGGGCTGGGGACCCGACGGCGCGCACCGCGCGCTCGACCTGCACGGCGACGGGTCGGTGCTCGTCAAGCAGGTGCGGCTGCACACCGACCTGACCGAGACCGCCGAGCCGTGACCGGGCTCGCCCCGGCCGAGCGGTTCTCGATCATCCGCGACGGCATCGCGGTCGGGGTGGCCACCGGTGCCTACGGCGTCTCGTTCGGTGCGATCGCGGTCGCTGCCGGGCTGAGCGTTCCGCAGGCCTGCGCGATGTCCCTGCTGATGTTCACCGGCGCCTCGCAGTTCGCCCTGGTCGGCGTGATCGCCTCGGGCGGGGCGCCGCTGTCTGGGGCGCTCACCGCCCTGCTGCTGGGCTCCCGCAACACCCTCTACGGTCTGCGCCTCGCCCCGCTGCTGGACCTCCACGGGTGGCGCCGGACAGGCGCCGCGCATGTGCTGATCGACGAGTCCACCGCGATGTCGGTGAACCGCGACAGCACCTCGGCCGCACGGGCCGGCTTCTGGTCGACCGGGATCTCGGTCTTCGTGCTCTGGAACCTCGCCACCTTCGCAGGGGCCCTGGCGGGCACGGCCCTGGGCGACCCGCGCGCCGACGGCCTGGTCGCCGCCGTCGGCGGCGCGTTCCTGGCCCTGCTGTGGCCGCGGCTGCGGACCACGCCGAACCGGGTGGTCGCGGTGCTCGCCGCCGCCCTGGCCCTCGGCCTGGTGCCGGTCACCGAGGCCGGTGTCCCGGTGCTCGCGGCCGCCGGGGTGGCGGTCGTCGCCGGTCTGGTTCCCCGACGCCGGGGCGCGAGGCCGCGCCGATGACCTGGGTCGCGATCCTGGTCGCCGGCGTGGGCTGCTACCTGCTCAAGCTGGCCGGGCTCTCGGTGCCCTCGACGGTGCTGGAGCGGCCGCTCGTCGAGCGCATCGCGGACCTGATCCCGGTCGCCCTGCTCTCGGCGCTGATCGGTGTCCAGGTGCTCGGCTCCGGGCAGCACCTCGTGCTCGACGCGCGGCTCGTCGGCCTCGGGGCGGCCGTGGTCGCCCTGCTGCTGCGAGCACCGTTCATCGTGGTGGTCCTGGTCGCCGCCGTCTCGGCCGCCCTGGTGCGGCTGCTCTAGCGCCCTAGGCTCGGGGGGTGACCCTCCCCGGCACCACCGGCTCCCTCACCCTCGGCGACGGCCGGACGCTCGGCTACTGGGACGGTGGCGACCCGGACGGACGACCGGTGCTGCTCCAGCCCGGCACCCCGTCGAGCCGGCTCCAGGCGGCGCACGCCCACGACTCGGCGCTGTCGACCCGGGTCCGACTGGTCTCGATCGACCGGCCGGGCTACGGCGGCTCCGACACCGCCCCTCCCGGGCTGGCCGCCACCGGGCTCGACGTGCTGGCGCTGGCCGACGCCCTGGACCTCGCGACCTTCGCCTCGCTCGGGGTCTCCGGCGGTGGCCCCTTCGCCCTCGCCACGGCGGTGGTGGCGCCGGACCGGGTCACCGCGGTCGGCGTGCTGGGCGGGGTCGGCCGGTGGCCGGAGATCGACCCGCCGACCGAGGCCGACGCCGCCGAGCGCCACTGGCTCGCCCTGGCCCGCGCCGGCGACCTCGCGGGGGCGACGGCCGGGATGCTCGCGGACGCCGCGCGCGCCTTCGACGACATGCTCGCGCTCGACGACGAGGCGATGGTCGCCGAGTTCCTGCTCGGGACACCGGAGGAGGAGGCGGACCTCTTCACCCCGGTCGCCCTCGCGATCTGGGCCGCCGACCTCCGGGCGGCGCTGACGTCCTACGACGGCTACGTCCGCGACAACCTCTCCTGGGGCGGCCCCTGGGACGTCGACGTGCGGGAGATCCGGGTGCCCACGCATCTCTGGTACGGCGAGCGCGACACCCTGGTGCCTCCCTCGCACGGTCGATGGCTCGCCGAGCGCATCCCCGGCGCGGACCTGATGGTGCTCGCCGGGCAGGGTCACGGCCGCACCACGATGGGGCACTGGAACGAGGTGCTCCGCACCCTGCGGCGCGCCTGAGGCCTGCGCCGAGTCGGCGCGTCTGCAGCTCCCACGTGCGTCGAGCCTCCCGGCTGGCCCGGTTGTGGCCGATCCCGGGAGGTCTGCCTGGTTGTGGCCTCTGGCCGCAGATTTTCGGGTGGAACCATGCGGGGATCGGCCACTTCCAAGTACGACGCGCCACCGCTGCCCCGGGCGATCGAGTTGCTCGCGACGGTCCTGGCGGGCGCGGCACGATCTTCGAGACTCCCCTTGTGGACAACGCGATCCTGGGCTGTTCCGGGTCGGCTCTGTCGGTCGTCGGTCCTAGCATCGACCCACGACCGACACCACGACCCCACTGGCGGGGACCGATCTTCGGGACCTGGACGCCCGGACCGTCCTTGACGTCGTGGTCGCTGAGCGTGCTGCCGCGGACCGGTCCGAGGCGAGGCTGCTCGCGGCGGTGGTGCACTTCGTGGACCTGCACCCGGTCGCCGGCGACACCCGGGCCGCGATGGTGTCCATGAGCTCTGCATCTGACTCCGGTGCCGGGTCTGGTCCCGGGTCTGCGGTGACGTGGGCTCGGCCGGGGTCGGCGCCGGTCGCGAGGGCCGGGACCCCGGAGGTCGCCGAGGACGCGGTCGAGGAGCTCGCGGCCGCGTTGAACCTGTCCCGCGACGGACACCGGTGACGTCCTCAAGCGGCGGAACGCCGTGTCCGAGAAGCTCTACCTGCACCTCACCACCGCCGACCTCACCGCCCCAGGCACAGCCGGTGGGCAGGTCGAGAGACTCGGTGCCGGGACCCTGGACCTGCTCCGCGGCTGCAAACGGATGGACCAGGTCACCATCGACCGGTCCTCGACCTGGGCCGCACCGACGCCGTCGACGTCCACGACCCGCCCGGGTGGATGCGGGAGCTGGTGTCCTGCGCGACGGGAACTGCATGTTCCCCGGCTGCGGCACCGACGCCCGCACCTGCGACCTCGACCACATCACCCCCTTCCTCGCACCCGACCACGGCGGACCACCGGGCCAGACCCACCCCGGGAAACTCGCCCCCCTGTGCCGACGGCACCACCGAGCCAAGACCCATGCAGGCTGGCGATCCCGACGCACCCACGACGGCCACTACCATTGGCGCAGCCCCTACGGACGCACCTACTCAACGAGCCCCGACCCCAAGGCCTGACAGCACCGCATCCCAACAGCGCAAGCCGGACCCCGGGCACCCACCCGTGACCCGGGGCACCCGCACGCCCGGCTCGTCCACCGGGCCAACCACCGGGCCAACCACCGGGCCAACCATCGGGCCGTCGACTGGGCCGAACGCCCCTGGGATCTCCTCAGCCGGCGATCTCGATCCGACCCTGGCCGTCGATCGGGAAGAACGGGTTGTGCGCGATCTCCCAGAGATGGCCGTCGGGATCCGCGAAATAGCCGGAGTAGCCGCCCCAGCCGGTCGTCTCGGCCGGCTTCACGATCGTGCCGCCGATGTCCTGCACGCGGGCGAAGGCGAGGTCGACCTCGGCGGGGGACGCCAGGTTGATCGCCAAGGTGATGCCCCGGAAGGTCGGCAGGTCGGCCTGCGGGGTCGGCTCCACGCCGACGTCCTCGGCGCGGTCGTCGTGGCCGAAGAGCCCGAGCCATGAGCCTGACGTCCGGAACCAGGTGATCGGCTGCCCCGGGTCACCGCGCTGCTCCCAGCCGAGGTCACGGTAGAACTGCGCGGATCGTCCCAGGTCGGTGACCCCGAGAGTGACGATGGTGAGCTGGGCGGGCACGTCGGTCGGCATGTCACGATCCTGCACCACGCCGCCGACGGTGCGGGCGTGGCGCGGCTCAGAGCTCCGCGAGCCGCGGCAGCACCTGCTCGCAGACCCGGCCCACCCAGACGTCCGGGGCAGCGCCCGAGTCCCGGCCCGGTCCGAGCCAGACCTGCTCGACGCCGAGCCCGGCGTACTCCTCCATGGCGGGCAGGAAGGCCGGGTCGAACGGGTCGGTGGCGGTGATCACGGTCGCGCGGACCTCGGCGGGGTCGCGCCCGACGTCCGCACAGTGCCCGCGCAGCACCTCGAGCTTGTGCGCGATCGTCTCCGCGCCGGCGTCGAACAGGTTGCAGGCGTCGGCGTACTGCGCGACCAGGCGCAGGGTCTTGCGCTCGCCGCTGCCACCGATCATGATCCGCGGCCGGGGGCTCTGCACCGGGCGGGGCGAGCAGATGGTCTCCGCGAGCTGGTAGTGCGTGCCGGTCCACGGGCCGTCGTCGTCGCTCCACATCTGACCGCAGATCTGCAGCGTCTCCTCGAGCCGCTCGAACCGCTCCGCGAGCGGTGGGAAGGGCACCCCGAGCCCGAGGTGCTCTCGTTCGTACCACGCGGCTCCGATGCCGAGCATCGCCCGGCCATCGGAGAGCACGTCGAGCGTGGTGACGATCTTGGCGAGCAGACCCGGGTGCCGGTAGGTCACCCCGGTCACCAGCAGGCCGAGCTCGAGGTGGGAGGTCTGGGCGGCCAGGAAGCCCAGGCAGGTGTAGCCCTCCAGCATCGGGTCCTGGGCGGTCGCCAGGCTCTCCATCTGGAAGTAGTGGTCCATCATCGTGAAGGTCGACGCGCCGCCCTCGTCGGCGGCACGCGCGGTGGCGGCCAGCGTGGGTGCGATGGCCGCGGTCCCGCCGGGAAGGGTGAGGTCCGCGAAGTGGATACCGAGTCTCATGCGGCCGAACCTACCCCCGGGGCAGAACGCCGCCCTCCTGCGAGAGATCGCAGGAGGGCGGCACCCGAGATGGTCGGCGGCGCGGGATCAGGTGACGTTCACCCCTGCCCAGGCCGCGTTGACGGCCTTGTACTGCGTGCTCGTCGCGCCGTACAGGTCCTTGGCCCCCCTCAGCGACGCGGTCCGGGCGCCGTGGTAGTCGGTGCTCGAGGTCATGTAGACCGTCAGCGCGCGGTACCAGATCCTCGCGCCCGCGCTGTGTCCGATCCCGGTGACGGCCTTGCCGTTGCAGGTCGGTGAGCTGTAGGAGACGCCGTTGAGCCGCTTGGCCCCCGAGCCCTCCGAGAGCAGGTAGAAGAAGTGGTTGCCCACGCCCGAGGAGTAGTGCACGTCGAGCTGCCCGACCGTCGAGCTCCAGCAGTTCACCGAGCCACCGTCCGAGGACGGCTTGTCCATCAGACGGAAGCCTTGGTGCGTGGCCTTGTCGAACTGCTCACCGATCAGATAGTCACCGGGGTCCTTGGCGTTCTTCGCGAAGAACTCCACCGACGTGCCGAAGATGTCCGAGGTGGACTCGTTGAGCCCTCCGGACTCGCCGGAGTAGTCGAGGCCCGCGCTGTTCTCGGTGACGCCGTGCGTCATCTCGTGACCCGCGACGTCGAGCGAGGTCAGTGGGCCATAGGTGGTGCCGTCGCCGTCGCCGTAGGTCATCTTGGTGCCGTCCCAGAAGGCGTTGACGTAGTTCTTGCCGTAGTGCACCCGGTTGAAGGAGCCCTTGCCGGTGCCGAAGATGCCGTTGCGGCCGTGCACGTCGCGGTAGTAGTCCCAGGTCTCGTTCGTGCCGTACTGCGCGTCGACGGCGGCCGACTCACGGCTTGCGACCGTCCCGGTCCCGAACGAGGCGTCCGAGCTGGTGAACAGCGTCCCTGCCTTGCACCCGAACCCGAGGATCTGGCAGAGCAGGGAGTCCTCCTTGTTGGCCAGGTCGGTCGTGTAGGTGTTGCCGCGGGTCGGGTCCTTGAGCTGGTAGACCGACCCGGACGCCGTCAGCCGCAGCGGCACGGTGCCGCCGTAGAGCGACCTGCCGCTGCCGTCGACGGTCTCGATCTGCTGCTCGGTGCGGATCACCGAGCCGGTCCGGGCATCGACGTACGACGCCAGCCGGCTCGGCGTGCCGTCGCGCTGGGTGCCGCCGCTGAGCACCTCGTAGGCGAGCCTCGGCGTCGCGCCGGTGGCATCGACGACCAGCCGTGAGGACGAGACCCGCTCGCCGGTGATCGCGCGGGTGACCCTGCTCGGGGCGAGGGCGGCGCGGTCTGCGGCGGCGGTGCCCACCGAGGGCGAGGGGCGCAGCGTGAGCGCGTCGGACAGCGTCTGGTCGTGTCCGCTCCAGGCTCCGGACGGGGCCCGATGGACGACGAGGTCCCCGCCGAGCACCGGGAGACCCCGGTAGGTGCGCGTCATCCGGACGTGGCTGGTGCCGTCGGGGTCGACGAGGGCATGCGTCACCGTGAACCTCTGCCCGGCCCCTGAGTGCACGGCAGCGGGGTGGGCCGAGAGGGCGCGGAGGGCGGCCCGGGCCACGCTGCTGTCGGCCGGCACGGGACGGGTGAGGGCGTGCCGAGCGGCTGCGCTCGCCGGGGCGGTGGCTGCCACGGTGGCGCCTGCTGCCAGGGTTCCGGCGACGAGTGCTGCTGCCCCCAGTGCTGCTGTCCTGCGACGGGTGGTGGTCATGGAGGAGGAGACCTTCCGGGTCGTGGGGGCGAGGCGATGCGGCCGACGGAACGACGCTGGTCCACCCTCTCCCGGCAGAGGCTCGACGAGACGGGCCGGGAGGGGTCAGGTTTGTGCGCTGCACAAGCGTGCAAGCAGAGGGCTGGGGAGCCCAGTGGTGCACCCAGGCGTGCTCGCTCAGGCGTGCAGCTCGATCGCGTGCCGCGCCGCCGCCCGCGCCCGCGTTCGGTCGCCCGCGGCGTCGTAGGCGAGCGCCAGCCGGAACCAGGTCCGCCAGTCCTCGGGGGTCGCCTCGGTCTGCTCGCGCATCTCCGCGAACAGGGCGTCGGCCGAGGACCGGTCCACCCGACCGGACGGACGCCGCGGCAGGTCGTCGACCGGCAGCCCGCCCTCGGCCTCGAGGTCGCCCGCCAGCACGGCCGCCTGCCGACCGAACTCGATCTCGCGCCAGACCAGCAGGAGTCCGAGGACCGGCATCACGAGCAGCGCGACACCGAGCACCTGGCCCACCAGTGACCCGCTCGCCAGCAGCGCCACACCCTTGAAGCCGATCAGGCCCGAGTAGAACACCACCACCAGCACCATCACCGCGATGGTCGTCTTGGTCCGCATGGCTCAGCCCAGCTCCAGGAACGGCTCGAGGCCGACGCTCAGACCCGGCACGTCGCCGATGTGCCGCACCCCGAGCAGCACCCCGGGGGTGAACGACACCCGGTCGAGCGAGTCGTGCCGGATGGTCAGGGTCTCTCCCTCCCCACCGAGGATCACCTCCTGGTGGGCGACCAGCCCACGGATCCGCAGGCCGTGCACCCGGATCCCGTCCACGTCGGCGCCACGGGCACCGTCGAGCTGGGTCGTGGTGGCATCCGGGACAGGGCCGAGGCCGGCCTCGCGCCGTGCGGCAGCCACCAGCGACGCCGTACGTCGTGCGGTTCCGGACGGTGCGTCCGCCTTGTCGGGGTGATGGAGCTCGACGATCTCGACGGACTCGTAGAACGGCGCCGCCTCGGCCGCGAAGCGCATCATCAGCACGGCGCCGATGGCGAAGTTGGGGGCGATCAGCACGCCGGTGGCGGACCCGGCGAGCCAGGTCCGCAGCCGGCCGAGACGCTCGTCGTCGAAGCCGGTGGTGCCGACCACGGCGTGGATGCCGTGCTGGATGCAGAACGCGAG
This sequence comes from Nocardioidaceae bacterium, assembly GCA_040006355.1. Lineage (GTDB taxonomy): Bacteria > Actinomycetota > Actinomycetes > Propionibacteriales > Nocardioidaceae > Nocardioides_B. Next base: position 7,822 of record JBDTXF010000089.1, read on the forward strand.
GTTGTCCATCACCACGTCGGGATGGGTGAAGTCGACGACCACGCGGGCGCCGGCGGCGACCAGGTCCTCGAGCGAGTCGTCCCCGTCGCCGGTGTCGACGGCGGCGACCAGCGCCAGGTCGTCGGCGTCCTGGACGGCCGCGCAGACCGCCCGACCCACCTTGCCGCGGGCGCCCAGGACGCCGACCGGCAGCTGCTCGTCACTCACGCGTCCCTCACGGGACCAGCCTAGGCGGCGACCCGTCGTCGGCGCTCACCGCTACCGTGCGTCGGGGCCGGAGCAGCACCGTCTTCAGCAATGTGCTGAAGATCATGAAAGATCAGTGATATCATGAACTATGGTGGACACCTTGTACACGGTGATCGGCGACCTGGTCGGGTCCCGGCAGGTCCCCGACCGGGCCGCGGTGCAGCGGGCCCTGCAGGACGCCCTCGACGGGGTCAACCGCAGCGTCCCGGTGCTGCAGGTCTTCGAGCCCACGGTCGGCGACGAGTACCAAGGCGCCTGCGCCACCCTGCACGACGCCGTGCTGGCCGCGCTGCTCGCCCGGCTCGCCCTGCTGCCTCTGGTCGACGCCCGCTCCGGCATCGGGCACGGGAGCGTGACCGTGCATGACGCCGACCACACCCCGCTCCTGCAGGACGGCCCCGGGTGGTGGGCGGCGCGCGAGGCGGTCACCACCCTCGACGCCCGGCGCGACTCCTCGCGCACCTGGTTCGTGGGACCGGAGCAGGGCGGGGTGAACGCCTTCCTGCTCTGCCGCGACCAGATCGTGGAGCGGCTCAACGACCGTGGCCTGCGCATCCTGCGACTCGCCCTGCTCGGCCACCCGCAGAAGGAGATCGCCGAGCGGGAGGGCATCTGGCCCTCGGCGGTGTCCCAGCAGTTCACCCGCAACATCGCCACCCTGGTGGAGTCGATGACGCTGTTCACCCCGACCGGCGGGCCCTCGTGAGCGTCGGCGTCTGGCTGCTCGTCGTCGGCGTCTGCGACCTGCTGCGGGCGACCACCGACGCGACCTCCCTGCGCCGCCGGGTCCTGCTGGCGGTGCTCGGCACCGCGCTGCTCGCGGTCGCCGCGGTCGCCGCGCGGTTCCCGCCCGCCTGGTGGGCGACGGTCG
>JBDTXF010000090.1:0-8922 GCA_040006355.1 Nocardioidaceae bacterium
CCGCGCTCGTCGCCCGAGGAAGCACTGCGGACCCGCTCGGCCTCGACTCGAGGGGCCCGCCGCCAGGGCCAGATGGTGTGTTGTGCACAACTAACTATGGCACAAAATGTCCGATCTGTGCCACTATGAGACATGGCCCGCGGCGACACACCACCCCTCTCCAGCCAGCTGTGCTTCGATCTGTATGCCGCGTCCCGGGCCACGACCCAGGCGTACCGTCCGATTCTCGGTGAGCTGGGTCTGACGTTCCCGCAGTACCTCGTCCTCATCGTGCTGTGGGAGCAGGACACCCGCACCGTCAAGGATCTCGCGGACGCCTTGCGGCTCGATCACGGCACACTGACCCCGCTGCTACGTCGGATGGAGACCAACGGTCTCGTCGTCCGCCGCCGCGCGACCGCCGACGAGCGGTTCGTCGAGGTCGCCCTGACCCCCAGCGGAGATGCCTTGCGGGTCCGCGCGGCCGGGATCCACTGCGACATGAGCAAGGCCATGGGTCTCGATGAGGCGCAGTTCGAGGCGCTGCAGGAGATGCTGCGCGGACTGATGGCGAGCGTCACCCAGTCGCCCGTGGAGTAGGCGTGGCTCACCGGTGAGTCCCTCGTGGCAGATCGTCACGATGTTGGCTTCCGCGCCGCCCACGTTCTTCAGCGTGCGCAGGAGATGAGCCCACCAACCGGCGCGAACCGTCGACGTCGAACTGCACGATGAGACTCGAGCAGCTGTCCACGGAGCGATGGATCGCCGGATGCGATTCGCTGCCGCGCGCACCTGCTGGAGGTTCGACGACTGGAGCGACGTGGAGCTGGACGTGTTTAACCGGCGGAGCCGGACACATCGGCTGAGAGGCACGACATGAGAGCACCGAAGGAGAACACCGAGCTTCCCCAGAAGCGCCCTGGCCACCGCTCGTCGCGCTGCTGCGTAGTCGTCACCTCGTCACCAGATCCTTCAGCTGCAGGTGTCGCGAGCAGCGGCTCAGAGCGACCCGCAATGAGCGACGACACGAAAGTCTTCGATGCGTCTGACGTCCATCACCCAAGCCTGGCTTGGGTCCGCACTGTCGTGCGACGCCTGCTCGACAGCTCGTCCGGCTGTCATGCTGGGGGCTGACAGACAACGGGAAGGATGGAGCGTGAAGACGATCGGGCTGCTGGGCGGCATGAGCTGGCACTCCTCGGCCGACTACTACCGGCTGATCAACGAGCAGGTGGCCGACCGGCTCGGTGGGCACCGTTCAGCCGAGTGCCTGCTGGCCAGCCTGGACTTCGAGCAGGTGCGAGACATGCAGCGACGCGACGCCTGGGACGAGGCGGCGGCCCACCTGGTCGCCGCAGCTCTTCGCCTGGAGGCAGGAGGCGCGGACCTCGTCGTGCTGTGCACCAATCTCATGCACAAGGCAGCGCCGGACATCGAGGCTGCACTGAACATCCCCTTCCTGCACATCGCCGACGCGGTGGGCGCTCGGCTCGCCGCCGGGGGCCACACCCGCGTCGGTCTGCTCGGCGCGCGATGGGTGATGGAGGAGCCGTTCTACCGTGACCGGCTGCGCACCGGGTACGGCGCCGACGTCCTCGTGCCGGACGTCGCCGGCCGGGAGCTGGTCGACAGGGTGATCTTCGAGGAGCTCACGCTCGGGCGGGTCGAAGCCACGTCCCGGGCGCACTATGTCGACGTCATCGAGAAGCTGGCCGAGCGCGGCGCGACAGCGGTCGTGCTTGCCTGCACCGAGATCGAGCTGCTGATCAGTGACGGGGACTCCCCCATCCCCGTGATCGACTCGACCCGTGCCCACGCCGTCGCCGCCGTGGACGCAGCGCTCGCGCCCGGCTGACCCCAACACCCCGGAGGCTTGCTCGGTGCTGCGCTCAGCCGAGTGACGTCGTACGACCCCACGGTGAGGCATCACGCTCCGTGGATGCCGTTCAGCACGACGTGTCCCGCGGACCCGATTGCGGTCCAGGTGAGGGTCAGCCCGTAGTCGCGTCGGTGAGGAGGACTCCTGCGATCAACGACGACCCCACGGCGGCGAGCAGTGGCCGGCGGTCGGAGGCCGCCGAGGACGACCACCCGACGATCGGAGTGCCACCACACCGATCGCAGCCCAGAGCAGCGGGCTGTAGCTCAGGCCACGGAGCTCGGACATGAGCGTGTAGCCCAGGACCAGGCACACGAAGCTCACCGCGCCGAGGACGGCAGCCGGCACGAGGGGTCCTGTGCAGGGGGTTGACGCACCCCCTTCAGGGCGCGGTGTCCGGCACCTCGGGACACCTCCACGGCACCTGGGGAGGATGCGGGCCCACGCGAGGACGGCAAGTGTTGCCTCCATGACGATCCTCCTGTCGGACCCCCGGGTCGCTGCCGTCCCCGTCCATGACACCGGAGAGCCGCTGGTCGCCCTCGACGCCGGCTTCGGCCCTGCCCGAGCCCTGGTGCGGTCCGGACTTGCCGGCCGCCTCACGGATGCGCGCGACCTGCTTCCCCGAGGCGTGGCGCTGCGCGTCGTCGAGGGGCACCGCAGCACGGCGGACCAGCGCACGATCATCGCCCGCTACTCAGCAGAGGTCTGCGCGGCCCGGCCGGGGATCGGCGCCCTCGAGCTGCACCACCTGACCAGCCGCTACGTCTCCCCAGTCGACGTCGCCCCGCATGTCGCCGGAGCGGCGGTCGACGTGACCCTGGTGGACGGTCACGGTGCCGGCCTCGACCTGGGCACGCCGATCGACGCCACCCCTGAGGTGTCCGGCGGGCGCTGCTACCTCGATGCGGCGGACCTCGCCCCGGAAGCCCGCGCACGCCGCGACCTCCTGGCCTCCGTGCTGTGTGCCGTCGGCCTGGTCAACTACCCGACCGAGTGGTGGCACTGGTCCTTCGGCGACCGCTACTGGGCGCTGCTGAACCGCAGCCCGGCAGCCCTCTACGGTCCGGTCCAGCCGGCCCGGGGTGTGGCGTGAGCGCCGTCGTCGCCGACCCCGCGTCGGTGACCGGTCGGCTGCGCCCGAGGGTGCTCACCGGTCCCCGCGCAGTCGTCGACCTCGCCGCGGTCGCGGCCAACACCCGCCTCATCGCAGACCACACAAGCGCCGAGGTGATGGCCGTGGTCAAGGCCGACGGGTTCGGACACGGGGCCGCCGATCTGGCACGCACCTCGCTGGCCAACGGCGCCACCTGGTTGGGGGTGGCGAGCATGGCCGAGGCGTACGCCTTGCGTGAGGACGGGATCGACGCCCCCCTGCTGAGCTGGCTGAACGGACTCGACGCTGACTACGCGACAGCAGTCGCCAGCGGCGTCGACCTCGCCGTGCCGTCCCTCGAGCACCTGCAGGCCCTTGCCGGGGGTGCTCCTGGCGCGCGGGTGCACCTCCACCTCGACACCGGATTGGCCCGGGACGGTGCCGACCCTCACGAGTGGGTCGCGCTGTGCCTGGCGGCCGCTCGCGCGCAGCACCAGGGGCTGCTCACCGTCGTGGGCGTCATGGGCCACCTGCCCTGCGCCGAGCAGCCCGGGCACTGGTCCACCCGTCTCGGCCGTGAACGGTTCACCTGGGGTGTCGCGGTCGCACGTCGCTGTGGCCTGCGACCACGGCACCGCCACCTGGCCTCGACGGCTGCGACCCTGACCGATCCCCGGACGCACCACACGATGGTCCGGATCGGCGCCGGCCTCGTCGGCATCGACCCCAGCGGCACCACCGCGTTGGCCGGGGCGCTCACGCTCAACGCTCCGCTGGTGTCGGTCCGCGAGGCCCCCGCCGGCACGGCCGTCGGCTACGGCCATGCCTGGACCGCCTCGGTGGTCACCCGGCTGGGGCTGGTCCCGCTGGGCTACGCGGATGGACTTCCGTGGGCTGCCTCCGGTCGTGCCGAGGTGCTGGTCCGGGGTGTACGACGACCCCTCGTCGGCCGGATCTCCATGGACCAGGCGGTCGTCGATCTCGGTGACACGGGCGCGCGTCCCCGGGACACCGTCACTGTGCTCGGCCCCGGCGACGACGGTGAGCCCACCGTGGCCGACTGGGCCCACTGGTCCCGGACCCTCCCGCACGAGGTCGTCACCGGTCTCGGGGCCCGGACGCCGCGCGTGGTCCTGCCCGCGCCTTCACCCCACCTCGGGGGCCTGCGATGACCGACCGGACCGCGGGCGTGCGCGTCGCCGTGGTCGGCGGGGGGACGAGCTGCGAGCACGACGTCTCTCGTGCCTCCGCGGCTTCGGTGGCCGAAGCGCTGGCGCTGGCCGGGCACGAGCACGTCCGGCTCACCATCGACCCCCGGGGAGCCTGGCGTGACCGCGAGGACCGACCGATCGGACTGGCGGGTGCCGTGCAGGTCCTGGGCACCTGTGCCGTGGCGTGGCCCGTGCTGCACGGACCCGGCGGGGAGGACGGCACCCTGGCAGCGCTGTGCGACCTGGCGCGGGTGCCCTACGTCGGCTCGGGGGTGGGGGCCGGCGCGATCGCCATGGACAAGTGGGCCACCAAGCTGGTCGCGGAGGCGCTCGGCATCGCCACCGCCCCCGCGAGGCTGCTGACCGCGGCCACCGCTTCGTCCTACTCGTGGACGCATCCGGTCGTGGTCAAGCCCGTCTCCGCCGGCTCCAGCCACGGCGTCACCCTGGTCGAGCACGGCCCGGACCTACCAGCGGCCCTTGCCGAAGCCCTCGCCCTCGACCACCGGGTGCTCGTCGAGGAGGTCCAGGTCGGGCGGGAGATCGACGTGGCCGTGCTCGGTCGACCCGAGGGCAGCCGCGTCGTCGCACCGATGCTGGAGATCGTGGTCGACGGGCTCTTCGACCTGACCACGAAGTACGACGGGAGCGCCACGTTCCGCATCCCGGCCGAGGTCATCCCCTTCGAGCGCGAGGCGCTCACGGACGCGGCCGTCGCGATGTACGACGCGCTCGGGTGCCGGGGCGTCGCGCGGGTCGACTTCTTCCTCACCCCGGACGGCCCGGTGCTCAACGAGGTCAACACGATGCCCGGGTTCACCTCGCAGTCACAAGTCCCCAAGATGTTCGCCGCCTCCGGCACGTCGTACGTCGGTCTCGTCGACCTTCTCGTCCGGGACGCCCTCGGGTGAGACGGATCCAGGGACTCGACCTGTTGCGCGGGATCGCGGTCGGGCTGGTGCTGCTGCGTCACGCGCTGCCGACTCCATTCGCGGGAGCCGGCGTGGTGGGAGTGGTGATGTTCTTCGCGGTCTCGGGCTACCTGATCACCGGGCTCCTGCTCGAGGAGCACCAGCGCACCGGCACCGTCGCGCTGCGCCGCTTCTACCGACGTCGGGCGGCGCGCCTGGTGCCGGCACTGCTCGTTCTGGTGCTCGCCGTCAGCGTGGTGACGCTGCTCTTCGACCCACTCGGCGACCGGGGCACCGTGGTCGAGGACGTGCTCGTCGCGCTGACCTGGACCGGGAACCTGCCCCGCCTCACGCCGGGCGGTGCCACCTTCCACCTGTGGACGTTGGCGACCGAGGAGCAGTTCTACCTGGTCTGGCCGGCGGTGCTTCTGGTCGCTGTCCGCCGAGGTCGTCCCGCACGCACCTTCGCCGCGGTCGGCCTGGTCTGCCTGGCCGCCTGCGCGGCGACCCTGCTCTGGCTCCGCGCCGACGTCGACCTCGCCTACGCCCTGCCGACGGTCTGGACGGGCTGCTTCGTCATCGGCGCCGCCGCCCGGGTGTACGGCGACCGGATCCTGCGAGATCGGGGGCTCCCGCCCTGCGCCGTGCCGCTCGCACTCGCCACGCTCGGTGTCCTCAGCGTGGTGGAATTGCGGGGTCACGCACTCACCTACCTGGCGGGAGGCCCGGTCATCGCGGTCCTGACCTGCACCCTCCTCCTCGCCTGGCGCGCCTGGACCGTCGTCGATGGCCCGCGCCTGTCACTCGTGGTCTGGCTGGGGACCGTCTCCTACGGCGCCTACCTGTGGAACTACCCCCTCACCCTCTGGTTGCGGACCGCGACCGGGGCTCCCCTCGGAGCCTTGATCACCGTCTCGCTGACACTGGTCGCCGCACAGCTCAGCCACCGATGGGTCGAGCGGCCGTTCCTGCACCGACGACAGGTGCCGGCATGACCGAGTCGACCACGCCCACGCGGCCGGTCTGGCAGACCTGGGCGCCCGAAGCCGTCGCTGCCACCGTCGTGCTCGTCCTCGGCCTGCTCGAGGCCCAGCGGTCGTTCTACGGCTCGGATCTCGGCCATCGCTCCCTGGTCGCGTTCGGGATCGCGGCGGCGGTGCTGATGGCCAGACGCCTGCCGGGCCCAGCCCTCGCCCTGGTGTGGGTGCTGGGCGCCTTCCAGGTGCTCACCGACACCCCGGTGCTCTCGATCGAGCTGGCGGTGGCCGTGGTCGCGTTCGGCTGTGCCCGGTGGGGGCACCCCGTCACGGTGGTGGCGAGCGGGCTGTCGATCCCTGCTGCGGCAGGGATCGTGGCGCTGCTCGCCATCGGTGGCTCGTACCGCTTCTTCGAGGGGATCGGCGTCTTCCGCGACCTCATCGACAGCGCCTACCGGTTCAGCGACACCCTGCTGGTCGGCGCCACCATCCTCGGCATGCTCGTGCTGGCACTCCCCTGGCTCGCCGGGCTCGTCATCCGGGCCACCCTGCGGGCCCGCGGCTCGAAGCTCGACCTGGCGGCCGCGGAGGAGGGTACCGCCTCCGCGCAGCGCGACGCCGCCCAGGCCCAGGAGATCGCCCGGCTGCGCGAGGAGCAGGCGCATCTGGCCCGCGACGTTCACGACGTCGTGGGTCACTCGCTCGCGGTCATCCTGGCTCAGGCGGAGTCCGCCCAGTACCAAGGCGACGACCCCGCCCAGCTCAAGTCCACCCTGGCGACCATCGCGACCTCGGCGCGCGGATCACTTCAGGACGTGCGTCAGGTGCTGTCCGCCACCCATCAGGCGATGCCCGCATCCCCGCAGGGATCAGAGGTTCTCGACACCCTCGTCGACGGCATCCGCGCCAGCGGCCAAGAGGTCCGGGTCGATGAGGTCGGGGTCCCGCGGCCACTGCCGCCCGAGCTCGAGGTGGTCGCGCACCGGGTCCTCCAGGAGATGCTCACCAACGCCGTCAAGCACGGTGCCCGGGCTCACCCGATCCACGTCGAGCGGCACTGGCCTGGAGGCGAGGTCGCAGGATTCGAGCGTGACCTCAGGGTCGAGGTGCGCAACACCGAGGCACCCCGACCCGACGACGCCGACCCCCGGCCCCTGAGTGCCGATCCCCTGCGCGGCGCCGGGCAGGGCCTGACCGGCATGAAGCGCCGGCTTGAGTCCGTGGGCGGGCGGATCGACGTACGCCGCCGCGAGACCCTCGACGGCGTCACCTTCACCGCCACCGCCTGGGTCCCGGTGAGACGCGCGTGAGCGACATCAGGGTGCTCCTGGTCGACGACCAGGACCTGTTCCGCGAGGGCGTCAGAGTGATCGTCGACGCCCAGGAGGGCATGTGCGTGGTCGGGACGGCCGCGGACGGCCTGGAGGCGGTGCGCGCGGTCGACGAGCTGAGTCCCGACGTGGTGCTCATGGACATCCGGATGCCGGAGATGGACGGGGTGGAGGCGACCAGGCAGATCTTCCTTCCGAAGCGCGCTTCCTGCCGTACGACGGCTGTCCGGGTGATCGTGCTGACCACCTTCAACCTCGATGAGCGCGCCGCCACCGCGATCCGCAACGGAGCCAGTGGCTTCCTGCTGAAGGACACCACGCCCGTGCAGCTGCGCGACGCGATCCGCACCGTCCACGCCGGCAACGCCGTGCTGGCCCCCACCGACCTGGCCACCTTGCTGGACCGCCAGTTCGTCACCCCGGTCCCGGCACCGGGGTCCTACATCACCCTCACCGACAAGGAACGTGAGGTCTTCACCGCTGTCGCCGAGGGGCTCTCCAACGCCGAGATCGCTCAACGGATCTTCGCCAGCGAGTCCACCGTCAAGACCCATGTCGGCTCACTGCTGCGCAAGCTCGGGCTGCGCGACCGGGTGCAGATCGTGGTCTTCGCGCACGCACACGGGCTCACCCGAGGTGGTCCGTGATCTCGCAGCGTGGGACCCCGCCTCCGCCGGTCACGGGTGCCGACGCCGCGTGACGGCGTGTGCTCCCGTGACGAGACGGCCGAGGACTCGCTGCACGCGCGTCGGCGCAGTGCGCTCTTCGTGCCGCTTGCGCCGTTGCTCACGCTTCTGCTCGCGTCGTAGCCGCGCAGTCCCGGGAGCTTCGCGGTAGAGCGGCAGCATCTCCATCTCCAGCGGCAGGCACACCCGATCAGGTCGATCAACCATGGCACCAACCTAGCCCGAGGGGCTGCGACAGTGCGTGCTGCGCTGCTGGCTAGCGCCCAGCACGGGGTGAGGTGAGCAGCTGGCGGGCCATCACGATCCGCTGGACCTGGTTGGTGCCCTCGTAGATCTGGGTGATCTTGGCGTCGCGCATCATCCGCTCGACCGGGAAGTCCTGGGTGTAGCCGTAGCCGCCGAGCAGCTGCACCGCGTCGGTGGTCACCCGCATGGCCATGTCGGAGGCGAAGCACTTGGCCGCGGCCCCGAAGAACGGCAGGTCCGGGTCGTTGCGCTCGGACTTGGCGGCGGCGACGTAGACCAGCTGACGGGCCGCCTCCAGGTTCATCGCCATGTCGGCGATCATGAACTGCAGGCCCTGGAACTCGGCCAGCCGACGCCCGAACTGCGAGCGCTGCTTGACGTAGTCCGACGCGAAGTCCAGCGCGCCCTGGGCGACACCGAGGGCCTGGGCCCCGATCGTGATCCGCGTGTGGTCCAGGGTGCGGAGCGCGAGGGGCAGGCCGGTGCCCGGCTCGCCGATGATCCGGTCGCCGGGGATGCGCACGTCGTCGAAGATCAGGTCGCGGGTGGGTGATCCCTTGATGCCGAGCTTGCGCTCCTTGGTCCCGAAGCTGAAGCCCTCGTCGG
>JBDTXF010000091.1:0-8831 GCA_040006355.1 Nocardioidaceae bacterium
CGGCGGGCGAGGCGGCTGCCGAGGAGCCGGAGGAGCCGACCGTCGCGACCTACAACGCCTACGCCGCGCACCTGCTCACCGAGCACGGCCTGCGGATCGGCCACGAGCCGGACACCCGGGTGGTCGCCGACGCGTCCCGCTACCAGCTCGCGGCCCGGGTGGTCGCCCGGCACCGTGGCCGGGTCGAGCTGCTGAGCGACCACCCCAAGACCGTGATCGACAACCTGCTCGCGCTCGACGCGGCGATGAGCGAGCACCTGGTGACCCCCGCGGACCTGCGCGGCTTCGCCGACCGCGCCCGCCCCGGGATCGAGGAGGCCCTGGCGGCGGAGACCCTCAAGACCAAGCGGGACGCGGTCGCGAAGGTGTTGAACACCTTCGGCCGCCGGGCCGAGCTGCTCGAGCTGGTCGAGTCCTACCGTGCCATGAAGCGCGACCTGGGCCTGATGGACTTCTCCGACCAGATCGAGCTCGGCGCGCGGCTGGCGGTCGTGCAGCCGGAGGTCGGGGCGCTGGAGCGGGCGAAGTTCAAGATCGTGCTGCTCGACGAGTATCAGGACACCTCGGTGGCGCAGGCTTTGATGCTCAGCCGGCTCTTCTCCGGCTCCGAGGGGTCGACGGGCCGGGGCCACGCGGTCAGCGCGGTCGGCGACCCCAACCAGGCGATCTACGGCTGGCGCGGCGCGTCGGTGTCCAACATCGTGGACTTCGGCAGCGACTTCCCGGCGGCCGACGGCTCCGTCGAGGTGGGCACCTACCCGCTCAGCGTCAACCGGCGGTCGGACTCCCGCATCCTGCAGGCGGCCAACGACCTCGCCGCCCCGCTCTACCGGCGGTTCACCTCCGTGCGTGAGCTCGAGCCCCAGCCCGCCGCCGAGCCGGGCACGGTGCGGGTCGCCGTCCACGCGACGTACGCCGACGAGCTGGCCTGGCTGTCGCAGCAGGTGGTCGCGGTGCACCGGGCGATGCCGGTGGCCTCGTGGCGGGAGATCGGGGTCCTGACCCGCGACAACTCGCACGCCGCCGACGTGTTCGACGCCCTGACCCGGGCGGAGGTCCCGGTGGAGATCGTCGGACTGAAGGGCCTGCTCCGGCTGCCCGAGGTCGCCGAGGTGGTCGCGACGCTGACCCTGCTGCACGACCTCACCGCCAACGCCGAGCTGCTCACCCTGCTCACCGGTCCGCGCTGGGTGGTGGGTGCCCGCGACCTCGCGCTGCTCGGCAGGCGCGCGCGGCATCTCACCCGGGTGACCGAGCCGCGCGGGCGCGACCGGCTGCACGACCTCGGCGAGGAGCTCGAGGCGGCGGTGGCGGGTGCCGACCCGACCGAGGTGGTCTCGCTGAGCGACGCGCTGGAGGACCCGGGGGAGGGGGACTACTCCCCGGAGGCACGTGAGCGGTTCGCGCTGCTCGCCGGCGAGCTCCGCTACCTGCGCGCACACTCCGGCGAGCCGCTGCTCGACCTGGTCCGGCGCATCGTCGACACCACCGGCATCGACGTCGAGCTGGCGTCCTCGGTGAGCCCGGCGGCCCAGGCCCGCCGCGACAACCTCGACCTGTTCGTCCGGGCGGTCGCGGAGTTCCAGGCTGTCGACGGTGCGGTGACCCTGCCGGCGCTGCTGGCCTACCTCCAGGCCGAGGACGAGCTCGGGACGGGCCTGGACGTGGCGACCCCGACCGAGGCCGACTCGGTCAAGCTGCTGACGGTGCACCGGTCCAAGGGCCTGGAGTGGGACGCCGTCTTCCTGGTCGGGGTGGCCGACGGGCGCTTCCCCAACGGGACGGGACGCACGAAGTGGACGGCCGGACCCGCCGTGCTGCCGAGCCCGCTGCGGGGCGACGCCCACGACCTGCCGGCACTGTCGGGCTGGTCGGCCGCGGACCTCACCCGGTTCACCGAGGACAGCAAGAGCCACGAGCTGCAGGAGGAGCTCCGGCTCGGCTACGTCGCGGTCACCCGCGCCCGGCACGTGCTGGTCGTGTCGTCCTACTGCTGGGCGCCGCAGCGGATCAAGCCGCTGGGTCCGTCGCCCTACCAGCTGACCCTGCGCGAGAGCCTCGCCCGCTGGGGCCAGGAGCCCGAGCTCTGGCAGGACAAGCCGGCCAAGGGCACCACCAACCCGCTGGACGCGCTGCCCTCCGGCCTGCCCTGGCCGATGGAGGCGCACGCCGGCGAGGTGGAGCGGCGGCTGCGCGCCGCGGAGCTGGTGCGCGCCGCCGCCGCCCGCCAGGGCGATGGGCTCGAGGGCCCCCCGGACGAGCTCGACATGGTCGAGGCGGCCCGGGTGAACGAGTGGGACGAGGAGCTCGACCGGCTGCTCACCGAGGCTCGCCTGGACCGCGCCGACGACGTGCCGGTCCGGCTGCCGTCCAGCCTGTCGGCCACCTCGCTGGTCCGGCTGCGCGACGAGCCCGACCGGCTGGCCGCCGACCTGGCCAGGCCGATGCCGCGGGAGCCGTCACCCTCGGCCCGCTTCGGCACCCGCTTCCACGCCTGGGTGGAGGCGCGCTTCGGTCAGCAGGAGCTGATGGACCCCGACGAGCTGCCGGGCCGGGGCGACGCGGAGATCGACGACGACGACGATCTGCGCGAGCTGGTCGCCCTCTTCGAGAAGGGCGAGTTCGCCGAGCGCACCCCGGTCGCGGTCGAGCCGCCGTTCGCACTCGTGCTGGCGGGCCAGGTGGTGCGTGGACGCATCGACGCGGTCTACGCCGACGGCGACGGGTTCCTGGTGGTGGACTGGAAGACCAACCGGGCCCGGACCGCCGACCCGCTGCAGCTCGCGATCTACCGGGTCGCCTGGGCCGAGCTGAGCGGCGTCCCGGTCGAGCGGGTGCGAGCGGCGTTCTACTACGTGCGGACCGGTGAGCTCCTCGAGCCGGACACCACCGTGACGCGGGCCGAGCTGGAGGCCCTGGTCCGCCTGGACGGCCGCTGACGGCTCACCCCACCGCGAGCATCGCGTCGAGGGCGATCTCCACCATGTCCCCGAAGGTCTCCTGGCGCTCCTGCGCGGTGGTCTGCTCGCCGGTGACGATGTGGTCCGAGACCGTGCAGATCGCCAGCGCCCGGCGCTGGAACTGCGCCGCCAGGGTGTAGAGGGCGCTGGCCTCCATCTCGACCGCGAGCACGCCGTAGTCCGCCATCCGGGCGGTGAGCTCGGGCCGGGGGCTGTAGAACGAGTCGCTGGACAGGAGCAGGCCGACCCGGGCCGCGACGCCGAGGTCGCGACCCGTCGCGGCGTCGTAGGCTGCCCGGAGCAGCTCGAAGTCGGCGACCGGCGCGTAGTCCAGGCCCTCGAAGCGGATCCGGTTCATCGAGGAGTCCGTGCACGCCCCCGAGGCGATCACCAGGTCGCGCAGCCGCAGGTCCTCGCTCAGTGCCCCGCAGGAGCCGACGCGGACGACGGTGCGCACGTCGTAGTCGCTGAAGAGCTCGTGGGCGTAGATCGACAGCGACGGCAGTCCCATCCCCGAGCCCTGCACCGAGACCCGCTCACCGCGGTGGGTGCCGGTGAAGCCCACCATCCCGCGGACCTCGCTGTAGCAGGTGGCGTCCTCCAGGAACGTCTCGGCGATCCACCGCGCGCGCAGCGGGTCACCCGGCATCAGGACGTACGGCGCGATCTGGCCCTGCTCGGCGGCGATGTGCGTGCTCATGCGGTCACGCTAGCCGGGCCGCTGCGGGGCTGGGCCCGGGTCGTAGGGTCGACGCCGTGACGCAGCCGCCCTTTCCCGCGCCGGGGTCCACCGACATCGCCCTGTCCGTCCGCACCCACGAGCGGGTGGGGGAGCGACGCATGGACGACGCGTGGCTGACCGCGGCCTGGGCGGACCCGGCGACCCGGGTCGTGCCGATCGCGGTGACCACCTTCCCGGTGACCGACGAGGGTGACGCCGTCCGGTGGACCGGTGCGGACCGGCTGCCCGAGGCCGGGCTGCGGATCTTCCTCGGTGAGCACGAGGACGCCGCCTACTTCGCACTGGTGGTCGCCGAGCCGACCGACGAGGGCCGATGGACCGGCCTGCGCGGGGTGGTGCACCTGCTGGGCGGGCCGGACGCCGGTCTGATGGTGCATGCGACCGCGCTCGCCGAGTGGCACGCCTCCCACCGGTTCTGCCCGCGGTGCGGAGGGGAGCTGCGGTCCACGGCCGCCGGGCACGTGCTGGTCTGCCAGCAGTGCGGCCGCCAGCAGTTCCCGCGCAGCGACCCGGCCGTGATCATGATGGTCACCGACGGCGACCGGGCGCTGCTGGGCCGGCAGGCGGCCTGGCCGGAGGGGCGCTACTCCACCCTCGCCGGCTTCGTCGACCCCGGAGAGAGCCTCGAGGACGCCGTGGTCCGCGAGGTCGCCGAGGAGACCGGCGTGCATGTCACCGACGTGACCTACTTCGGCAACCAGCCGTGGCCGTTCCCGCAGAGCCTGATGGTGGGGTTCTTCGCGCGCGCCACCAGCACCGAGATCCACGTCGACAAGGACGAGATCGACGACGCGCAGTGGTTCAGCCGTGAGGAGATGAAGGCACAGTCCGAGGCCGGCACCCTGGTCCTGCCCGGCGGCATCTCGATCAGCCGGTCCCTGGTGGAGGCGTGGTACGGCGGTCCGCTGCCCGGATCCTGGTAGGGCCCCCGGGCTCCGGTCGGGAGCCGGCTCAGCCGAGGTCGGCGAGCTCGGCGATCTTGGCCTCGACCTCGCCGAGCGACGGGTTCGTCTGCGCGGAGCCGTCGGGGTAGACCAGCGTCGGCACCGTCTGGTTGCCGCGGTTGACCTGCTCCACGACGAACGCCGCGTCGGGAACCCGTTCGATGTCGACGACCTCGTAGGTGATCCCCTCGCGGTCGAGCTGGCTCCTCAGCCGGGCGCAGAAGCCGCACCAGCCGGTGGCGTACATCGTGAACGTCGGGGAGCTCATCGGGTGTCCTCTCGGTGCTGCGCTGATCGGGTCGCTCCCTGTCCTGAACAGCCCTGCGGGACGAAATGTTCCGGTCCGCGGGACGTCGTTCCCGGGGCTTCCCGGCACGGGGGCTGTCGGCCCGGGCGTTTAGGCTGGCCGGACCGACGCCGCGCACTCCGCAGGCGTCCCCCGTCCCGAGGAGCCCGCGCACTGATGCAACCCACGGCGGTCGTCGGGCCCGATCAGCTGCTCGCGGCGCTCGACCCCGAGCAGCGAGCCGTGGCGGTCGCGCTCCAGGGTCCGGTGCGGGTGCTGGCCGGCGCGGGCACCGGCAAGACCCGGGCGATCACCCACCGGATCGCCTACGGGGTCGCCTCGGGGGCCTACAACCCGGCCGAGGTCCTCGCCGTCACGTTCACGACCCGGGCGGCCGGCGAGATGCGCACCCGGCTCCGCAGCCTCGGCGCCGGCGGGGTCCAGGCGCGCACCTTCCACTCCGCCGCGCTGCGCCAGGCGCGCTTCTTCTGGCCCAAGGTCTACGGCGGTGAGCTGCCCGTGCTCACCGAGTCCAAGCTCGCCCTGATGGGCAACGCCGCCCGGCGCAACCGGGTCGCGACCGACCAGTCCACGCTGCGCGACCTGGCCGCCGAGGTGGAGTGGGCCAAGGTCAGCAACGTCCGGCCCGACGACTACGCACGGGTCGCCGACGCCCGCGGCCGCTCGGTCAGCGGGCAGGACGCCGCGACCGTGGCGCGGGTGTTCGCGACCTACGAGGACGTCAAGCGCGGTCAGGGCCGGATGGACATGGAGGACGTGCTGCTGTGCGCGGCCGCGCTGGTGGCCGAGGACGAGCGGGTCGCTGCCCAGGTCCGCCGGCAGTACCGGCACTTCGTCGTGGACGAGTTCCAGGACGTCAGCCCGATCCAGGCCACTCTGCTCGACCTGTGGCTGGGTGGGCGCGACGACATCTGCGTGGTCGGGGACCCGGCGCAGACCATCTACTCCTTCGCCGGGGCCAGCTCCTCGCACCTCCTCGACTTCCCGAAGCGCCACCCGGGCACCACCTCGGTCGAGCTGGTCCGCAACTACCGCTCCACCCCGCAGGTCGTCGCGGCCGCCAACCGGCTGCTGCAGGGCACCGCCAGCGCGGGGGTGCAGCTGCGCTCGCAGCAGGGCCCCGGCGCGGAGGTGCGCTTCGCCGAGCACCCGGACGAGGTGGCCGAGGCCGAGCAGGTCGCCGCCGACATCCTCGCCCAGGTGCAGTCGGGCACGCCAGCCCGCGAGGTCGCCGTGCTGTTCCGCATCAACGCCCAGTCCGAGGCGTTCGAGGAGGCCCTCGCCGCCCGCGGCGTCCCCTACGTCGTGCGCGGCGCGGCCCGGTTCTTCCAGCGTGCCGAGGTCAAGCAGGCGGTGGCGCTGCTGCGCGGCAACGCCCGCGGCGGCGACGGGTCCGGTGACGACCTGGTCGCCGACACCCGGGCCGTGCTGGCCGGCATGGGCTGGACCGAGAAGGCACCGACCGGCCGCGGCAACGCCCGCGACAAGTGGGAGTCCCTGCAGGCGATCCTCTCCCAGGCCGAGGAGTTCTTGGCGACCGCGCTGGCCGCCGAGCTGGCCCCCGGCCTCGGTGACTTCGTCGAGGAGCTGGACCGCCGGGCCGCCGAGCAGCACGCCCCGGTCGCCGAGGGCGTGACGCTGGCGACGATGCACGCCGCGAAGGGCCTCGAGTGGGACGTCGTGTTCGTGGCCGGCATGGCCGAGGGCACGATGCCGATCATCTATGCCGACGGCCCCGCGGCGGTCGAGGAGGAGCGCCGGCTGCTCTACGTCGGCATGACCCGGGCCCGGGCGCAGCTGATCGTGTCCTGGTCCCTGGCGCGCACCCCCGGGTCGCGCTCCTCCCGCAAGCCGTCGCGGTTCCTCACCGGGCTGCGGCCGGCGAGCCCCTCGGACCGGGCGCCCGCCGAGCGCCCGAGCGGCCGCAAGCGCAAGGGGGTCGCGCACTGCCGCGAGTGCGGCAGGCCGCTGGGCAGCACCGCCGAGCGCAAGGTCGGTCGCTGCGAGGACTGCCCCGCGACGTACGACGAGGAGCTGTTCGAGCGCCTGCGTGCCTGGCGGGTGGCACGGGCCGCCCAGGAGAAGGTGCCGGCCTACGTGGTGTTCACCGACCTGACCATGCAGGCCATCGCCGAGGTCAAGCCCGGCGAGGCCACGACGCTGCTGCGGATCAACGGGATCGGCGCCTCCAAGCTGACCAAGTACGGCGACGACGTGCTGGCGATCGTCGCGGGTGGTCCGCCCGGAGGACAAGCCGGCGACCCCGAGCTCGACCCCCAGGACGGCTCCGCAGACTAGCCGCAGGCCGGCCCTCCCGAGCCCGGTTGCGGACGCTGTGCGGAGCCGGGGAAGAAATACCCAGAAAATCAATTGCCGCTTACCGCGCGGTGGCGGTACCGTCTTTCCACCGCACCACGACCGCGCACCACGGCCCTGACGACGCCGGCGCCCGAAGATCCCTCAGGAGGTGAACGCAGTGACCAACATCGTGATGAACGACCAGCACGCCGGCTTCGGCATGCCCGTCTCCGCTCGCGACCGCGTGGCCCCTCTGCGTTCGCTGCGGATGACGCCGGTCGTGCTCTTGGCCACCGGTGAGAAGTGCGCCCTGGGTCGGTCCGCCTCTGTGACGGGGACCCTCGTCACCGATGCCCGCACCACCGGAGCCTTCCCGGGTCCCTCCGCCTGGAGTCCGCCCAGCTAGATGAGAACTCATCAGCTCGGCAGCCTCCAGGCCGCGGAACCCGAAACCCGGGATCCGCGGCCTTTTTGTTTCCCCTCGTCCGCCACCCGCGGCCGGGAACCCGAGCAGCACCGCTCACCAGCAGTGCCAGAGACAGTCATGAGGAGGTGACGAGATGAGTATCAGCGTCCTCGACGCGTACGCGTTCACCGCGCACGACGTCGACGAGGAGCAGCTGCCGTGTCGACGCGAGAGCCCCGAGCTGTTCTTCGCCGAGACCCCGCAGGACGTCGAGGTGGCCAAGGCCCTGTGCCTGGGCTGCCCGGTCCGGGCGGAGTGCCTGGCCGGCGCCCTCGAACGGCGTGAGCCGTGGGGTGTCTGGGGCGGAGAGCTGTTCCTGCAAGGAGTGGTGATCCCCCGCAAGCGCCCGCGCGGACGGCCCCGCAAGAACGAGGTGGCGGCCTGAGCCCAGGGCCACCCCTGCACCGCCATCAACCGACCCACCGACCACCACCAGGAGACCGACATGTTCCCCGAAGAGAACCTCGCTCGCACCCAGCACCTCGAGTGTCTGGGCGAGGCCGAGCGACGTCGCCGCGGCCGCTACCTCGTCCTCGCTCGGCGCACCTCGCGCCGCGCGGAGCGAGCAGCCCTCCAGGCCCGCCTCGTGCTGGCCCGCTCGCTGTGACCCGCCCGATCGCCGGTCCCAGCGCGTCCATCGCCACACCCGTCCTGCAGCACTTCACGAATCGGAGAAACCTGATGAATCTCATCCAAGAAGACCTGGCGCGCGCCCATCTTGCCGCGCGCCTGGGAGAGGCGCACGAGCTGCGACGCGGGCACCGTCTCGCCTCGGCCCGGCGGCTGTCCCTCAGGGCCGAGCGTGCCTCCGAGCAGGCACGGCTCGCCCTCGCGCGCTCGCTGTGAGTCCCACTGCGGGCAGCACGACGCACGCGAGCAGCGCCTCACCCCCGGACCCCGGCAGCCCGATAGCTACGTGGGCCGCCGGGGTCCGGTCGTAGCCTGGACCGGTGACTGCGCACACCCGGGCGACCTGCGACCTGTGTGGCGCGTCGGCACCCGAGGACGGGCCGGCCGACGGGCTGCCGCTGACCTGGACGACCGGGGTGGAGAACGGCCGGCGCCGGGTGTTCTGCACCGCGTGCTCGCGCGAGCACCTGCGGGCGATCGAGGG
>JBDTXF010000092.1:0-8724 GCA_040006355.1 Nocardioidaceae bacterium
ACGGAGTACGACGACCACCTGTTCTGCCTGCTCACCATGAACCACCATCCGCTGCACCTGGACAGCAACTACGCGGAGGGCTCGACCCAGTTCAAGAAGAACGTCGTGGTGGGCAACTACATCTACTCCCTGCTGCTGGGCATGAGCGTGCCGGACGTGTCCGGCAAGGCGATCGCCAACCTCGAGGTCGAGTCGCTGCGCCACGTGGCGCCGACCTTCCACGGCGACACGATCTACGGGCAGACCGAGGTCCTCGACAAGTGGGAGTCGACGTCCAAGGACGACCGCGGCGTGGTCTTCGTGGAGACCAAGGGCTACAACCAGGACGGCACGCTGGTCTGCATCTTCAAGCGCAAGGTGATGGTGCCCAAGCAGTCCTACCTCGACGCCCGCGGCGGTGAGCAGCCGGGACGCCCGGTGCTCGTGGAGCCCGCGCCGAAGGAGCGGTCGTGAACGACGAGACCGACCACAAGGAGTCCGAGCTCTGGCTCGTGCGCCACGGTGAGACGGAGTGGAGCCGCGACGGACGGCACACCTCGGTGACCGACCTCGACCTGACCGAGAAGGGCGTCGAGGTGGCCCGCACGCTCAAGGACCGGCTCGCCGAGCACTCGTTCGACCTGGTGCTGTCCAGCCCGCGCCACCGCGCCCGTCGTACGGCGGACCTGGCGGGGTTCACCGGCTTCGAGGTCGACGAGGACCTGGTGGAGTGGGACTACGGGGACTACGAGGGCATCTCCACCCCGGAGATCCGGGAGACCGTCCCGGACTGGACGGTCTGGACGCACCTGACGCCGGGCGGCGAGACCGCGGAGCAGGTCACCGAGCGGCTGGACCGGGTGGTCGACCGGGCTCGGCGGACCGGCGGCCGGGTGCTCGCCTTCGGGCACGGGCACTCGCTGCGGGCGCTCGCCGCGCGCTGGATCGAGCAGCCGGTCACCGAGGGTCGGTTCTTCAAGCTGGACACCGCGACGGTCAGCACACTGGGCTACGAGCGGGACTTCCCGGTCGTGCTCACCTGGAACAGCTGAGGATCCCCCACCCGGTCAGTGCCTCGACCAGCCCCGGGGAGGTGCGCAGCAGATCGAGCTCGCCGGGCGCGAACCAGGCCGCCTGGTCGGCGTCATCGCCACCCTGGGCCGCCGCCGGGTCGACACCGTGCTCGAGCCGGCACAGGTGGTCGCGGATCACGTAGACCGCTCCACCCGGGGCGTCGCGCTCCACGGTGCCGACCCACCGGTCGACCACGACCCGCAGGCCGGTCTCCTCGAGCACCTCTCGCACGGTCGCCTCGGCATCGGTCTCGCCGGCCTCCACCCGGCCGCCCGGGACCGACCAGGTGCCCTTGGCCGGCTCCTGCCCGCGGAGCACCAGCAGCAGCCGCCCGCGGGGGTCCAGCACGATCCCGCCCACGCAGTCGACGCGCCGTCCGGCCATGCGTGCAGCGTAGTGGGCGCTTGACGGGGACGGGCCGGGCCACCACCGTGTTGCCATGACCCTGGGAGCGGGCTGTCCGCGGTGCGCGGCGCCGGTGACCGACGACGGAATCGTCTGGACGTGCCGGGACCACGGCCCGGTCACGCCGCTGTGGCGTCCCGACCTGGCCGACTACGACAGCTTCGCCGAGCATGCGCGGCGCTCGGGTGCGCTGCCGACCTACGTGCCGTGGCCGCTCCCTCCCGGCTGGACGGTGACCGACTTCGGCTGCGTGCACTCGCCCGGCCAGGACTGCCGCGCCAGCTTCCTCGCCTGCTCTGGGCCCAGCGACCTGGACGGCATCGTGGAGCTGACGCTGGTCTCCGAGGAGCCGGGCGTCGGCCTGGGTGCCCGCTGCGCCGGCCTGCCGCGGACCGACCCCGGCACCGAGGTCGGTGACGGACCGCCGCACGCGAGGGTCCGCATCGACGGACACCCGGTCCCGCTGTGGTCGGTGCTGACCAGCGCCGCCGACCTCACCTTCGACCGGTCGGTGTTCGCCGGGGAGGCGGCAGGACGGTGGCTGTGGATGGTGCTCCTCCCGGCGTCGGCCGCGCTGCTGCTCGAGGACGAGTGGATCCTGATGGACATCGCCGACCTGGGCCCCGAGCTGGTCGAGCTGGCGTTCGGCGGCAGTCCGCCCGCCTGGTGAGGTCCTGGCGCTCCCCGTCCGGGCGGTTCCGGCGCGAGCACTAGGCTCGTCGTCGTGCGCATCGACCTCCACACCCACTCGAACCGCTCGGACGGGACGGAGCGCCCCGCCGAGCTGGTGCGGCGCGCGCACGACCGGGGGATCGACGTGCTCGGGCTGACCGACCACGACACCACTGCCGGATGGCAGGAGGCGGCCGAGGTCGCGGAGAGCACCGGGGTGACGCTGGTCCGGGGCATCGAGGTCTCCTGCACCTTCCTGGGGTACGGCGTGCACCTGCTGGCCTACCTGACCGACCCGACCTACGCGCCGCTGGACGAGGAGCTGCAGCGGGTCCTCGACGGTCGCAACTCACGGCTGCCGGCCACCCTCGAGCGGCTGCGCGAGCTGGGCATCGCCATCGACGTGCACGACGTGCGCGCGGTGGCGGGGGAGACCGCAGCGATGGGGCGGCCGCACGTCGCGGACGCGCTGGTGGCGCTCGGGGTGGTCGCCGACCGCAACGAGGCCTTCGACCGCTACCTCGGGCCTCAGGGCCCGGCCTACGTGCACCGCTACGCCGCAGACCTGGAGTCGATGATCGGTGTGGTCGCGGACGCGGGCGGCGTCAGCGTCCTCGCGCACCCGTGGGCCTCCCGGCACAACCACAGCGCCCTCGACGAGGCCGGGCTCGCCAGGCTGCAGCGGGCGGGGCTGTCCGGGGTCGAGGTCGACCACGAGGACCACGACGACAGGACGCGGGAGGCCCTCCGGGCCCTGGCGGGTCGTCTGGACCTGGTGGTCACCGGTTCCAGCGACTACCACGGCACCGGCAAGGTCGGCCACGACCTGGGCTGCAACGTGACCGCACCCGACCAGCTGGCGCGGCTGCTGGACCTCGCCGCCCGGTCGGCGCAGCGCTCGGGCCGGACGGCACCGGTGGTGCTGGGCCCGGGCGGGTGAGCGGCATCGTCAGCGTCACGCTGCTGACCGAGGTCTTCGTGACGCTCTTCGTGATCATGGACCCGGTCGGCACCATCCCGATCTTCCTGAGCCTGACCCGCGGCCGGTCGCGCGCCTCGGCGCGACGGGCGGCCTGGCAGGCGGTGAGCGTGTCGTTCGCGGTGATCGTGGCGTTCGCGTTCTTCGGCCAGCGGATCCTGGACTACCTGGGCATCTCGTTGCCCGCGCTGCAGTGCGCCGGCGGCCTGCTGCTGCTCCTGGTGGCCCTCGAGCTGCTGACCGGCAAGGAGCAGGCGCCCACCGCGTCCTCCGACGTCAACGTCGCGCTGGTGCCGCTCGGCACCCCGCTGCTCGCCGGCCCGGGTGCGATCGTGGCGACCATGGTGCTGTCCCGCAAGGTCGACACCGTCGCGGACTTCGTCGCGGTCGCGCTCGGGGTGATCGGGGTGCACGTCGCGCTGTGGCTCTCGATGAGGTTCTCGCTGCCGATCCTGCGGCTGCTGCGCGAGGGCGGCGTGGTGCTGGTCTCCCGGATCGCCGGACTGCTGCTGTCGGCGATCGCCGTGCAGCTCGTCGCGGACGCGGTGCGCGCGTTCATCGCCGGTGAGGGCTAGCGGTGAGCCAGCCCGCCTTCGAGGGCATGCCCGAGCCCCTCTACCCCGCGGCCCCGGCCCGCCTCACGACGTACCTCGACTGCCCGCGGCGCTACCGCATGACCTACCTGGACCGACCGACGCCGGCCGGCGGCCCGTGGGGCCACCTGTCCGTCGGGGCGGCCGTCCACACCGCCCTGGCCCGCTGGTGGGCCCTGCCGCGGGAGCGGCGCACTCCGGAGTCCGGGGGAGCGCTGCTGGTGGGCGCCTGGCTCGGGGACGGGTTCAAGGACCGCGCCCAGCTCGACGCCGCCCGGGAGCGCTCCCGTCTCCAGGTCGAGCACTACCTGGCCCACGTCGACCCCGACGACGAGCCGCTCGCGGTGGAGCGGACGCTGACCCTGCGCACCCCGCGGGCCTCGCTGTGGGGCCGCGTCGACCGGATCGACGACCGACCCGGGCAGGGGATCGTGGTCGTGGACTACAAGACCGGCCGCTCGGTGCCGACCGTGGACACCGTGCGCTCGTCGCTGGCCCTCGCGGTCTACGCCTCGGCCGCCGCCCGGACGCTGCGCAGGCCGTGCACCCGGGTCGAGCTGCACCACCTGCCCTCAGGTCAGGTCGTCGCGTGGGACCACACGGAGGAGTCACTGGCGACCCACCTGGACCGTGCCGATGCGCTCGCCGCCGAGCTGAGCGGGCTCGACGGACGCTTCCGCGCGGGACTCCCGGTCGAGGAGGCGGACCGGGCGTTCCCACCCCGGGTGGCCTCCCGGTGCGGCTGGTGCAGCGTCCGCGCGGCCTGTCCGGCCGGCCGCGAGGTGCCCCCGCAGCAGCGCTGGGCGGGCGTGCCGACCGGCTGAGCGCTACCTGCGGCCGAGTCCCTGGAAGCGTGCCTGCAGGCTGGTCGGGGTGTACTTCGCCGCGGCGGCCAGCACCTTGTAGCGCCTGCTGGGGATCGAGATCGTCCGGCCCTTCGCGAGGTCGATCAGCGCGTCGCGGACCAGCCGGTCCACGTCGAGCCAGAGCCAGCGCGGCGCGGACTCGCGGCTGACCTTCATCCGCTCGTGGAACTCCGTGCGGGTGAACCCCGGCAGCAGCGCCATCACGCGCACGCCGCGGTCGCGGTAGGTCAGGTCCGCCCACTCGCTGAGCGAGGTGACGTAGGCCTTGGCGGCGCTGTAGGTGCCTCGAGGCAGGTAGCCCGCGACGCTCGAGACGTTGACGATCTCGCCGCTGCCACGCTCCACCATCGGACCGAGGGCGGCGTGCGTGAGCCGCAGCACGGCGGTGACCAGCACGTCGAGGAGGTGCTGCTCGTCCTCGACGGAGTTGTCCAGGAAGGGCGCCTTGAGCCCGAAGCCGGCATTGTTGACCAGCAGCGCGACGGGTCGGGCATGGTCGGCGACCCGCGCTTCCACCAGCGCGAGCTGCGCACGGTCCCCGAGGTCCGCGACCAGCACCTCCGCGTCGACGCCGTGCTGCTCCTCGAGCTCGGCGGCGAGCTTCTCCAGACGTTCCCTGGTGCGGGACACCAGCACGAGGTCATGGCCCGAGGCGGCGAGCTGATGGGCGAAGGCGAGGCCGATCCCGGAGGTGGCGCCGGTGACGAGGGCAGTGGGTCGCGACATGTTGTCCAGCATTCATGGGCGGTGGGTGGAACTGCAACACGGCTGCGGCATGATGGACGCGTGCCAGCCTCGAAGACCCGCATCCTCGCGGTCGCCAACCAGAAGGGCGGCGTCGCGAAGACCACCACCGTCGCCTCCCTGGGCGCGGCGCTCGCCGAGCTCGGCCACTCCGTCCTCCTCGTCGACCTGGACCCGCAGGCGTGCCTGACGTTCTCGCTCGGCATCGACCCCGAGGACCTCGAGCTGTCCGTGCACCACGTGCTCACCAAGGGCCTCGACGCGGCAGAGGTGATCCTGGAGACCGAGGACGGCGTCGACCTGCTGCCGGCCACCATCGAGCTGGCGCGGGCCGAGTCGGACCTGCTCACCCGCACCGGCCGCGAGCACGTCGTCAAGATGGCGCTCGAGGGCCTCGACTACGACTGGGTCCTGCTGGACTGCCCGCCGTCGCTGGGGGTGCTCACCGTCGCGGCGCTCACCGCGGCCCAGGGCGTGCTGATCCCGCTGCAGTGCGAGACCCTGTCCCACCGCGGCGTCGGCCAGCTGCTCGACACGGTGCACGACGTGCGTCGGTTCACCAACCGCACGCTCGAGGTGTGGGGGGTGCTGCCCACGCTGTACGACGGTCGCACGAACCACGCACGCGCGGTGCTGGACAACATCTCCGCGACCTACCAGCTCGACGTGCTCGAGCCGCCGATCCCCAAGTCGATCAGGTTCGCCGAGGCGCCGGCCGCGGGACGCTCGATCCTGAGCACCACCCGGGGGCACAAGGGGGCCGACGCGTACCGCGAGGTCGCGGCCAGCCTCACCCGTCGCGGCAGGTAGCCCGTCTAGGCTGGCCGCTATGCCTGGTCAGCCACAGCAGCGGCGCGCGCGACCCGCACCCGTGGGGGCGCACCCCCGCTACGCCCGGATCACCGCCGCCGCCGGGTCACTGGGCGTGACCGTCGTCGCCGTGCTGGGCGGCATCGGGTTGCTGCCCACCGAGTCGGCGTCCGCCGGCCAGCCGGCCGCTCGCGGCACCGCCGCCCGGTCAGCCGCCTCGGTGCCCGCGGACCGGGGGGACGACGGCGCGATCTCGCTGCAGAGCAGCCGGCTGGCACCCAAGCCCGCCGCTGCCGGGACCGCGGGGCAGGACGTCGTGCCCGGGCTTCCCGCGTCCAGCGGGACGGGTCGGCGCATCGTCTTCGACATGCACTCCCAGCGGGTGTGGCTGGTGGCGCAGCGGCGCGGCGAGGACGCCGTCACCCGCACCTACCTCGTCTCCGGCAGCGTCACCGACAACCTGTCGCCTGGCACCTATCAGGTCTACAGCAGGTCGATGCGGGCCTGGGGCATCGACGACTCCGGTTCGATGCGCTACATGGTCCGCTTCGCCCACGGTCAGAACGCCGCCATCGGGTTCCACGACATCCCGGTCCTGGACGGCGCCCTGGTGCAGTCCCGCGACCAGCTCGGCACCCCGGAGTCGCACGGCTGCATCCGGCAGTGGCGACCCGACGCCCGGGCGCTGTGGGACTTCGCGCCGGTGGGCACCGAGGTCGTCGTCACCTAGTGGTGTCTGCGATTCAACAAGTCATTCCTTGACATGTTCAGGAATGGTTGCTGCCGCATACGATCACCGACGAGCAGAGAGCTGAGCTGGAGAGACTGGCTTGCTCGAGCATGTTGCCGCACCGGAGCGTGGTCCAAGCGAAGGCGTTGCTGCGACGACGATGGCCGGGTCCTGGTGTGGGACCCGGAGCACCCCGGTGACCCCCACCAGCTCGGAAACCACGACGTCAGCGTGTTGGCGCTGGCAGCCCTGCGGGACGGGCGTGCCGTTACCGTCAACCGCGGCCGCCGCACACGACCATCGAACAGGGCAGCGACTGTGCACACGAGTACCGACGACTCTGCACCAACCTAGACCCGGCCGGATGCCGCTGACCTGCTCGGTGTGAGGGGCTCGGCGGCATACGGCTGGGTTCGGAGGTCTCGACCTCGTCGCGGAGTCCAGAAGCCGGCTCGACGAAGCTGGTCACCATCGTGCGCGGCGAGCATGGGTGTCGAGGTCGCTGGGCCGTCCACGGGTTGAGTACACATGCTCACAGGCAGCGTGTAGGAACGGGAATACACTTGTGGCACACAGGTTTCCATCCCCCGGAAACACCGTTGGCGGCGTTCCTCGCGCCGAAGGAGGGTGGTCATGACCACCACACCAGAGCCGCGCCGCTACCCTCACGATGCCTCCGAACCGCGACACCCTCGCGGCGTCGAGTCGGTCATCACGTGCGGCGTCACCGAGGGGACGATCACGCCAGGGCAGGCCGAGCGTCTGCGCTCGCTCGCGGCGGGGGCGCAGGCCGACCCGGCCGGTCACGAATCGCCCGACGGGTCGCGCCGGCATCCCGTCGGGTCTCTGGTCACCGAGGCCCTGGGCTACCTCGGTGGAGTCATCGTCATCGTCGGCACCGCCCTGGTCGTCTCGCAGTTCTGGGCGGACTTGAGCGACCTGACGCGCTTGCTCATCGTCGGCGGCGTCGCCGTCGCCCTGCTCGTGGCAGGGGCCCTGGTTCCGGCCGGCTCCGGTGGCGTGGGGACCAGGCTCCGCGCGGTCTTGTGGATGCTCGCCGTCGGCGCGGTCACAGGGGCCGCCAGCGTCTTGGTCTACGAACTCCTCAAGACCACGCAGAACTGGGCGCCGACCCTGATCGGGGCCATCACGGCGCTCGTCGCCGTCCCACTGTGGGCCTGGCGCCCGACGATCCTGCAACAGGCCGTCGCGGCCGGAGCGATAGCTCTCACCCTCGCCTCCGCTGCGGCCGTGGTCGACGTTCCGTGGAGCCTCGCCGCGCTGGTCGTCTGGCTGCTCGGCGTGCTGTGGCTCGGCCTGGGCTGGAGCGGTGTGCTGCACCCGGAGCAGGCCGCGGTCGCGATCGGCGCGATCATCGCGATGGTCGGGGCCATCATGGGGATGGGTAGCACGACAGGGCCGGCCCTCGCCCTCACCGCGGCGGTCGGGCTACTCGCCCTCGCGCTCCACCGACGTGACCTCGTCCTACTCGCCATCGCCTCGATCACGGTGCTGGTCAGCCTCCCGACTGCCGTGTCCAGATGGTTCCCCACCGTGGGCGCCGCTGTCGTGCTGCTCGTCGTCGGCGCCCTTCTCCTCGGCGCCGCCATCTACACCGCTCGGCACAGTGGAAGCGGCGGGCCACCCGACGCGCGGGCCCGCACCGCCCCCTGAGCCACTCATCCACAGCCCATGCCACCCATCATCGACCAACGCCACCGTGAAGCTTCGAGCGACGAGGGTGTGTCTGAGATTTAGCAAGTCGTTCCTTGCAGGATCAGGCATGGTTGCTGCCGCATTGACGATCACCGACGAGCAGAAGGCTGAACTGGAGAAGCTGGCTCGCTCGAGCGTGTTGCCGCACCGGACGGT
>JBDTXF010000093.1:0-8562 GCA_040006355.1 Nocardioidaceae bacterium
CGACGGAGCCGCCCCCGACGTCACCGACGTCGGGGGCGGCTCTGTCGGGTGGCACAGCCTCCGGCGTCGTCGCCCGGTCGCGATCGGGGCCCTTCGGCACTGGGGCGGCCGGCAGCGGCAGGGGGGAGGGGGGTCCCTGCCTCTCGACGCCGGCCCGCGAGCTCCTTCGTCGTCGGGTACGCCGTGTTCGTCGTCGTGATGCTGCTCGACGGCGCCGCGCTCCTCGCCGGGCACCGGTGCTTCGGTCCTCGACGTCGTGGCCAGCGCCCTGATCCGACTCGTCCTCCTGGTCACCCTCGGTCCTGCTGCTGCACGCCAGCCGCGAGCTGCTCACCGGGCGAGGAGTCGCTCCCACCGTGGTCGATGCCATGCGAGGCGTGGTGAGCCGGCAGCCGGGGATCATCGCCGTCGATGCGGCTCCGCGTGGCCCGGCCCTTGATCGGCTATGTCTACCTCAACCCGGTCGCCGCCCACCCGTGACCGCCGCGGGGGCAGGACCTTCGGCCCGACCTAGCAGCCGTTCGGCACTGTGGAGAGCCTCGCCACCGGGTCCATCATCGGCTCATGACCCAGACCGACCACCGCCCGGACATCGCGCTTAAGAGCGCCATCATCGACGAGCTGAGGTGGACCCCGAGCATCGACCCGGCCCACATCGGCATCTCCGTGAACGACGGCGCCGTGACCCTGTCCGGCGAGGTGGAGAGCTATCCCGAGAAGCTGCGGACCCAGCAGGCCGTGCAGCGGGTGCGCGGCGTGCACGCCATCGCCCAGGAGATGACGGTCCGCAGCGCGTTCGCCGGCGCCGACGACGCCGACATCGCGCGTGAGGCCGGTGCGGCCCTCGACAAGGCCGTCGACGTGCCTGACGGCTCGGTGGAGGTGAGCGTGCACGACCATGTCGTGACGCTGACCGGCGCGGTGCCCTGGCACTACCAGCGCGAGTCCGCGGCCCGCTCGGTCCACTACCTGAGCGGGGTCAACGACGTCCGCAACCTGATCACGATCAAGCCCGTGGTCTCCACCACGCGCATCAAGAACGCCATCTCGCAGGCGCTCGTCCGCAACGCGCTCCTCGAGGCCAAGGAGTGCACCGTGACGGCCGACCTCCACGGTGCCGTCACCCTCGAGGGCACGGTCACGACCTGGTCGGAGCGGCACCAGACCGAGCAGGTGGCCTGGGCCGCACCGGGTGTCACCGCGGTGCACAACCTCCTGCGCGTCGAGAGCTGATCCGATGCGGGGTGGCGCGACCGTCCGCGGCACCGATGCCTGCTGGGCGACCCGGGAAGTCGACCCGGCCCCGTGAGGAGCTGGGTGGTGGATCATCCAGGGCCCATCGACTCGTCACCCCTTCGGCGGGTCGAGCGCGCTCTTCCGGAACCCTCCACCGGCCAGGTCCGGGTCCGGGTCGTCTGCTGCGGGGTGTGCCGCACCGACCTGCACCTGGTCGAGGGCGACCTGGCTCCGCGTCGACGGGCAGTCGCTCCAGGGCACGAGGTCGTCGGGGTCGTGGACGTGCTCGGCAGCGGCGCACACCGTTTCGCCGTAGGCGACCGGGTCGGGATCCCCTGGCTGGCCAGCACCGACGCGAGCTGTGCGCAGTGCCGACAGGGGCACGAGAACCTGTGCGTTGCGCCGTCCTTCACCGGCTGGGACGTCGACGGCGGGTACGCCGACTCCTGTCTCGTCGACGAGGCCTACGCCTACCGGCTCCCGGACTCCCTGAGCGACGAGCAGGCCGCCCCGCTGCTGTGCGCAGGGATCATCGGCTACCGGTCGCTGCTGCGGTCCGGTGTCGGACCCGGGCAGTCGATCGGGCTCTACGGCTTCGGCGGCAGTGCGCACCTGACCGCACAGATCGCCCTCCACCTGGGGATGCGCGTGCACGTCCTCACCCGAGGCGAGCACAACCAGGCGCTGGCGCACGAGCTGGGCGCGGACTCGGTCGGGCCCACTGCCGGCGCGCCGCCCGAGGCGCTCGACGGCGCGATCCTGTTCGCGCCTGCCGGAGAGCTGGTCCCGGTCGCCCTTCGCGCGCTCGCCCCCGGAGGGACCCTGGCCGTCGCGGGCATCTGGCTCTCGGCGATCCCACCACTGGACTACGCCGCCGAGCTGTTCCAAGAGAAGACCCTGTGCAGCGTCACCGCCAACACCCGAGCGGACGGGGAGGACTTCCTGCGGCTGGCCGCGCGGTTCCACGTCCGCGCGGCCACCACCGCCTACTCGATGGCGCAGGCGCCCGAGGCGCTCGCTGACCTGGCGCACGGACGGTTCGGTGGTGCCGCCGTGCTGCACAACTGAGTGCAGCCGGCCCCGATCGAAGGAGCGGTTCGATCAGAGCCAGTCCTTGCGCTTGAAGGTGAGGTACAGGATCCCCGAGAGCGCCACGATGAGGATCGATGAGGTGAGCAGACCTGACCCGTGGGCGAACCCGGGGTAGGGCACGTTCTGGCCGTAGAAGCCGGTGACCGCGGTGGGCACCGCGATGATCGCTGCCCAGCTGGTGACCTTCTTGGTGATGATGTTGAGCCGGTTTCCCTGCATCGTCAGGTTGGTCTCGAGGATGGTGTTCACGAGGTCTCGCAGGCTCTCGGTCCACTCGGTCGCGCGCAGCACGTGGTCGTAGACGTCCTGGTAGTAGGGCATCAGCTCTTCGCCGACCAGCCCGACGTCGCGTCGCATCATGGTGTTCACGACCTCCCGCATCGGCAGGACCACGCGGCGAAGCTTGACCAGGCTCTTGCGCAGCTCGAAGCTGCGGCGCTGGACGTCCTGGTCGTGCGGCTGCTCGTAGAAGAGAAGGTCCTCGAGCTGCTCGATCTCGTCGTCGAGCGACTCGACCGCGGCGAAGTGCCCGTCCACCAGGAAGTCCAGCAGGCCGTGCACGAGAGCCCCCACCCCGAACTTGGTGAGGTCGGCCTCGCCGTCCCAACGGGTCAACAGCCCGTCGATGGGGAAGCTGTCATCACGTCGAACCGTGATCAGAGCGGACGGCATGACGAAGGCGGAGATCTCGCCGGTGACCAGCTGACCGCTGTCCACGTCGAGGCGGACCGAGTAGGCGCTCAGGAAGTCATGCTCCTCGTAGCGGTCGAACTTGGGCCGCTGCCGCCCCTGGGCAGCATCCTCGACGGCCAGGCGGTGCAGACCCAGCTCGTCGGCCACCACCTTCAGCTCTGCCAGCTCGGGGGCCCACAGATCGACCCAGACGACAGCCGACTCGTCTGCCAGGTGCTCGGCCACGTCCTCCAACGGGAAGTCTTCGTCGGTGAGGACTCCGTGGCAGTAGCAGCGGGTGCCGGGGCATGAGGCCAGTATCCGGGCACCGGGCACCCGGCGCCCGCAGAACGCCCAGGGTGGGGAGCCTGCGGGATTCCACCGTTGTCCGCAGGTCACCACAGCTTCAGGACGACCCGGCCGACGATGGCGTCCTTGGGGACGGCTCCGAAGGTGCGCGAGTCGACCGACCCGGCCCGGGCGTCCCCCATCACGAAGACCGAGCCGGCGGGCACGCGCACCGGCCCGAAGTAGGTGCTGTCCACGGTGCCGGCGTCGACATAGGACTCCTTGACCGGGCTGCCCGCCACCAGCAGGACGCCATCCTCGACGCCGATCGACTGGCCCGGAAGCGCGATGACGCGCTTGATCATCAGCGCGCCGGAGCCGGGTTCGTGGAAGGCGACCACATCGCCGGCCCTCGGATCACCCGAACGAGCACTCACCTTCTCGACCACCACCTCATCCCCCTCGCCGTACGCCGGCGCCATCGAGCCGGAGGAGACCCGCATCGGCTCAGCCACCAGACGCATCCCGAGCACCGCCGCGAGGACGACGAGGACCACGACGACGGTCGAGCGTCGGGGGCCGACCCTGGCCCGGGGCGTGGCGAGCGTCGCGGTCATAGGAGCAGTCCGACCCCCCGCAGCAGGAGCGCGGACGCACCCAGGCAGAACATCAGGTTCGTGACGAACCTGCGTGATCGACCCGACAGGAGGCCTACGATCATCGCCACCACCACCAGCTCGGCCACGAGGCACAGCAGGTCGAGAGAGCCCACCGGCTCGATGTGGGAGTTGGGGAAGATCGGCGTCCCGTTGCCGACACCACCCGCGACCGGCAGGTGCTGGACCGCATGCCCCGAGCCCTCGTGGACCGGCAGGAAGGGCAGGTCGACGGTGCGGGTCGTGACGTACAGCGCGATCACGCCGAGATGTGCCACGGCAGCGAGCACCAGGACGGGGACGACGAGCGCCCACCGCAGTGCGACTGCGAAGCCGATCTGGGCCAGGCCGAGCGCGATGAAGAACATCCCGATCAGCAGCGACTCACCCAGGTGCTCTGGCACCACGATCAGGTGGATGACGCCGGCGAGCATCAACGACACCGAGGCCACGAGCCGATAGGCAGTCTCTCTCTCCAGGGCCACGGGCCGCGGAACCAGGGCGGGCACGCCCTGCGTCGTCATGCGGACTCGTCGATCGGACCCTCTGGCAGGCCGTAGGGGCCGCTGCTGAGGGGGTCGGGCGCCGCCTGTGACGGGTCCACGATCTCGAACTGGCCCATCATGTCGTGGTCCTCGTGGACGAGGTTGTGGCAGTGGATCATGTACTTCCCGCGGCCGCCGCCGAACTTGATCAGCAGCCGCACCGTCTCGTTCTCCCCCAGGAACACCACGTCCTTGGCCCCCCGCTCGTGCGGCATGGGCGGGGCGCCGTTGCGACTGAGGATCTTGAAGTCGATGAAGTGGATGTGGACCGGGTGGTGCCAGCCCCCGCTGAGGTTGCGCAGCTCCCAGATCTCGACATCGTCGATGTTGGGGCTCGCCAGCGTTGCCGTGTAGTGGCTGGCGACCACGTCGTCCCAGGTCTTGCCGTTGATCTTCCACTGACCGTTCACCCTCGCGAAGTCGAAGCGCCTGGTCGTCACCGCATCGGCCTCTTTCAGGGCCATCGTCGGCTGCCCCGGGTTCAACGACGCCGGCACCGCGTTGTTCGCCGTCGAGAAGGAGTCCCCCACGACGTCGAACGCCATCACCTTGTCGGTGTTGGTGAAGTTGATGTTGTTCTTCGGACTGGTGTTGCGGAGCAGGACACGCTGCCCGGGCTTGTACTTCGAGAAGTCGATGACGACCTCGTAGCGTTCCGCCACACCCTGCCGGAAGCTCTGCACATACTGAGGCGCGGGCACCAGGCCTGCGTCCGTGCCGATCACGGCCATCTTGTCCCCGGTGCTCAGCGACCACTTGTAGGATCTCGAGATGGAGGCGTTGAGGATGCGGAACCGATACTTGCGCCGCTTGACCTTCATGGCGGGCCACGGCCTGCCGTTGACCAGGATCACGTCACCGTAGAACCCTGAGCTGTCGTTGTTGGTGAACAACAGCGAGCCGTCGGCGTTGAACATCTTGTCGCTGACGATCAGGGGCACGTCGTACTCGCCGTGCGGGATGTGAAGGCTCTGCTCGAGCGGGTCGAGGAGCTGGTACATCCCGGCGAGTCCCATGAACACGTTCTCGGCGGTGTGGTGCACGCCGTGGTCGTGGTACCACAGCGTCCGGGCCGGCTGCCAGTTCGGGAAGTGGTAGTCCTTGTACTCGCCAGGGTTGGTGAGGTCGCTCGCGTAGCCGTCGTACTGCGGCAGGGACGCCGACCCATGCAGGTGCACCGAGGTCCAGGGCGTGTAGTTGAGCACAGGATGCGTGCTCGGCAGGTTGTTGACCTGCCGCACGACCGCCTGCCGGCCCTGGTTGACCCGGAACGTCGGTCCCGGGAGGGTCCCGTTGTAGGTCCACACCTCGGTGCGCAGCCCCGGGATGATCTCCATGCTCGTCGGCGCCATCTCCACGTGGAAGTAGTCCGCGTTGGCGTCCGAGTAGACCGGAGCGATGACCGGCGGTGTCGAGAACGGAGTGGAGTAGGGCGCCGGAAGGGCGCACTCCGCGATGCGGGAGGACAGCAGCGACAGGCCGCTGACGGACCGCTCCAAAGGCAACGCGACTGCGGCACCGCTGAGCACCGACATCTTGAACAGGTCCCTGCGCGTGAGATCCATGGTCTTCCCCTTCTCGGTTCCCCCGAGGGTAGGAACGCGCCCTTGAGCAATCCTTGAGGCAGCCGCCCACGCGACGGAGCAGCGCAGCGCCCCGCCGCCGCACGGTGGGTGTCACTCAGTCTTGGGGGTCACCCGGTCCCCGGTTGAGGGCTGCCGGCGGCCGGCTCGGGCCCGCACACTGACGTCACCGTCCTGGGGCGGAATGGTGGCAGTGCTCAGACGCACGGCCCA
The DNA here is from genome assembly GCA_040006355.1 of Nocardioidaceae bacterium. Classification (GTDB taxonomy): domain Bacteria; phylum Actinomycetota; class Actinomycetes; order Propionibacteriales; family Nocardioidaceae; genus Nocardioides_B. Next base: position 6,286 of record JBDTXF010000093.1, read on the forward strand.
GAGGTGTGGGGTGGGGACCTTGATCGAGATCAGCGTGATCGGACCGGTGTGCGTGCGGGTGGACGGGCAGGTGGTCTCGGGTCTGAGCGGCAAGCAGCGGCAGATCCTTGCGATCCTCGCGCTCGACGCGGGATCGGCCGTGTCCAAGACCCGACTGGCAGACCTGCTGTGGCAGGGATCCCCGCCGGTGTCCTCGGTCGCCACCTTGGACAGCTACGTGTGCGTCCTGCGCCGCCGCATGGGGTTGCGGGCCGGTCGCACGTCGGAGCTCGCGACGACCGATGCCGGGTTCAGGCTGGACGCCAGCCAGGACGTTCGCATCGACCTGACGGCGTTCCGCGAGATGGCCAGGACGGCCCACGACGCCCCGAGCGCTGTCGTGCTCACTTGCGCGGAGCAGGCTCTCGATCTGGTCCAGGGTGAGCTGGTGGCCGACGTGCCCTACGCCGACTGGGCGGTCCGAGCGCGTGACTCGTTCCGGCAGGACGTGGTGGGGCTCGGTCTGCGTGGGGCACAGCGCGCGAACGCCCTGGGAGAGTCTGCTCGAGCCGAGCGGCTGGCGAGGGCCGCCACCGACCGGGACCCGCTGTGCGAGGAGGCGTGGCGCCAGCTGATGCTTGCCCACTGGTTCGGCGGGCGCCGCGCGAGTGCGGTCGCGGCGTACGGCGAGCTTCGGGGTGCGATGGCGGAGATCCTCGGCGACGAGCCCGGCGAGGACTGTCATCAGCTCTACCTGACGATCCTGCGCGATACGTCGCAGACCGGGACGCAGTCGGGCACCGACTCCCGCTTCGAGCTGCGCGCTCTGCTGCGGTTGCTGCGCCAGGCCCTCGACTGCACCCCGGGGATGCAGGCTCCGGCCCGTGACGCCGCTCTGTCGCAGGCGGCCGTGCGTGCCCTCGCCACCGTGTCCTGACCGGTGGACGGTCCGAATGGTCATTTTGGCCTATTGCCCTGGGGTGAGGGCGACCGTTTGACTGTGAGCGGATTCGCGTCGGGGACCGCTGGGGGCAGCGGGACGCGGATCCTCCGCTGCAACGCAGCGGACATCGGTTCCAGGGGGCGGGGATGGGCAGCGCGATACAGAGAGTCGTCATCGTCGAGGATCACTTGGTGTTTGCCGAGCTGCTCGAGCTGGCACTGCAGCTGGAGCACGACCTCGAGTGCGTGGGTCACGCGCAGACGATCGCCGACGGCGTCGTCGCAGTCGACTCCCTCCGACCGGACATCGTCATCATGGACGTCCAGCTCGGTGACGGTGACGGCATCGCCGCGGCAGCCGAGATGACCGCCCGCCATCTCGACCTGCGCGTGATCATCCTGACGGCATTCGTCGAGCCGCGGCTGTTGCAGCGTGCGGCCGCAGCCAATGCCTGCGCCTTGCTGCCCAAGGACGGTGACCTCAACGGGATGCTGAACGCCCTGCGCACCGCCAAGCGTGGCGGGTTCACGGTGCGTCCCGAGCTGCTGCGCCGGCTCGTCAGTCATGACGAGCCTGCACACCAGCGACCGCCGAGCCTCACCCGGCGCGAGCAGGAGGTCCTGCAGATGCTGGCCGCCGGGCTCGAAGCCCGGCTGATCGCACGCGAGATGGGCATCTCGGTCAACACGTGCCGCGGGTATGTGAAGAGCCTGCTCGCCAAGCTCGGTGCGCACTCGCAGCTGGAGGCGGTCGCTGTCGCCATGCGGCACGGACTCATCCATGTCCACGCTCTCACCTGAGCCGGTCCCCGAGCGCCCCAGGACGGTCGTACGGCGGGCGCTCGTCCGCTTCGTGGCAGCTGGATCGCTGGCCCTGCTGGTCGTGAGCGGGACGACAGTGGTGGTGGCCCAGGCGATCAGCAAGGACGTCGCCGTGCGTCACGCGAAGAGCCGAGGCATCACCTTCGCCCAGGTGGTCAGTGCACCGCTCGTCGACGACGGCGTACGCGCGGGAGGTCCCGGGAAGCTGGACGTGTTCTCGCGCGTCATGCGCAGCCGGCTCAAGGACGACTCGATGGTCCACATCAAGGTCTGGGACCGAAGCGCCCGCATCATCTGGGCGGACGAGCCCAGCATGCGGGGTCAGGTCTTCCCCTTCGAGCCGGCCGTCGCCGGGTTGCCGTCGAAGGGGGGTGCCGTCGCGGCCATGTCGGAGCTCGACAAGGCCGAGAACGTCCTCGACGGCCCCGAGGCGCGCCTGCTCGAGGTCTATGTGTCGACCCTCAGCGCCGACGGCGAACCGATCATCGTGGAGACCTACTGGTCGACGGACCAGATCGACGAGGACGCCCGTGC
>JBDTXF010000094.1:0-8537 GCA_040006355.1 Nocardioidaceae bacterium
ACGCGGAGTGGCCACGAAGCCGGCACCCTCGAGGGCCTGCCGCAGGGCGGTCTGGCGGTCGCCGGTGGCCAGGATGTTCTCGCCGTCGGCCCGCTCGACGGTCAGTCGCCCGAGCGCCCCCTGCCGCACGGCGGTCGCCAGCGCGCCCATCGCCGGGGAGAGCGCGTCCACGTCGTCGGTGAAGGTGAGCAGGGTGCGCCCGCCACGCTCGACATAGACCGCCAGCTCACCGTCCACGAGCACCACCAGGGCGCCGGCCTTGCGCCCGGGCCGGTGTCCGGCACCGGTGGCCGCGTCGTCGGTGACCCGCTCGGGCCAAGGCAGGGCGGCGCCGTAGGGGTTCGCCGGGTCGGTGGCCGCCAGCGCCGTCGCGCCGGGCTTCTCCTCGCCCGCCTCGCCCACCTCGTGGGAGTAGGACCGCAGCCGATCGACCGCGCCCGGTGCCCCGAACTGGGCAGCTCCCAGGGAGCCCACGAAGTAGCCCCGGCGGCAGCGCCCGGAGTCCTCGAAGGCCGCCAGCACCTTGTAGACCCCGGCGAAGCCGCCGGGCACCCGCTCGCTGGTGACCGCGCCGCGGGTGACGACGCCGTGCCGCTCGAGGAGACCCTCGGCCGACGCGTGGGCGCGGCGGGTGGAGTCCTGCTCGAGCTCGGGCAGCAGCGCCCAGCGTCCGGCGGTGCTCGGCGGGCCGCTGCGGCTGGGCAGGTCGGGACGGCCGCGTCCGGTGCGCCGCGAGGTCACCCGGGCACGAGGGGGTGGTCGCCGCGACCGGTGGGCGGTGCGACCCCCCGAGGTCAGCGCCCGCACGGGGGCGAGCGTGTCGTTGCTGAGGCGGCCGGACCAGACGAGGTCCCACAGGGCGGCCTCGAGCGCCTTGTCGTCGGTCGAGCCGGCTGCGCCGGACAGCTGGCGGAAGAAGTAGGCGCCGCCCCCGGCGAGGGCCTCGACCACGGCGTCGTGCAGCGGGGTGGTCTCGGTCTCGGCGCGGTCGGGCAGCGTGAGGTGGGCGGTGTCGGCGAGGTGCAGCGAGAGCCAGCCGTCGGCACCCGGCAGCGTGCCGTGGCCGGCCCAGAGCACCTCACCGGTCGCGGTCAGCTCGTCGAGCATCCCCGGCATGTAGTCGGCCACCCGGCTCCCCAGCACCAGCGGCTCGAGGGCCGAGGCGGGCACGGCGCAGCCGGCGAGCTGGTCGACCACGGTGACCACGCCGTCGATGCCGCGGAGCCGGCCGCCGACGTTCTGCCAGACCGGCAGGAAGCGTCCCAGCGTGGCCGGCTCCACCGGCTCGACCTCCTTGCGGAGCGCGGCCAGCGAGCGTCGTCGCAGCCGGCGCAGCACCTCGGCGTCGCACCACTCCGCTCCCGCGCCCGACGGCCGGAACTCGCCCTCCAGGACCCGGCCCTGGGCGGCGAGGCGGGATAGCGTCTGCGAGGCGACAGCGACGCCGAGCCCTAGCCGGGACGCGACGTCGGCGGGGGTGAACGGGCCGTGGGTGCGGGCGAACCGGGCGATCAGGTCGGCCAGCGGGTCCTCGACGGGCTCGGCGAAGACCTCCGGCGTGCCCGGCGGGACCGGGACGCCCAGCCCGTCGCGCAGCCGGGCGACGTCCTCGATCGCGGTCCAGCGGTCGGTGCCGCCCATCCGGACCGGGACGATCCTTCGCGCGTCGGTGAGCAGCGAGAGCCAGGACCCGACGTCGGAGCCGTCGACGCTGCGAGCGGTGACCTCCTCGGTCGAGAGCGGTCCGAGCAGCCGCAGGAGGTCGGCGACTCCTTCGGCGTCCTTGGCGCGGCGGTCGGGGACCAGACGCTGCAGCTCGAGCTCCAGCTCGGCGAGCACGTCGGGGTCGAGCAGCTCGCGCAGCTCCACCCGGCCGAGGAGCTCGGCGAGCAGGCCCTGGTCGAGCGAGAGAGCGGCGGCGCGCCGCTCGGCGACGGGGGAGTCGCCTTCGTACATGAAGGCCGCGACGTAGCCGAACAGCAGCGACCGGGCGAACGGCGACGGCTGGGTGGTCGCGACGTCGACGACCCGGATGGTCCGCGAGGACAGCTCCCGCATCAGCCCGAGCAGGGCCGGCACATCGTAGACGTCCTGCAGGCACTCGCGGACCGCCTCCAAGACGATCGGGAAGGACGGGTACTTCACCGCCACCTCGAGCAGCTGGGCGCTGCGCTGGCGCTGCTGCCACAGCGGCGAGCGTCTGCCCGGGTCGCGCCGGGGCAGCAGCAGGGCGCGGGCCGCGCACTCGCGGAAGCGGGAGGCGAACAGCGCCGAGCCGCCGACCTCCTGGGTGACGATGTCCTCGATCTCGTCGGCGTCGAAGACGATCACGTCGGAGCCGGGCGGGTCCTGGTCGGTCTCCGGGACCCGCAGCACGATGCCGTCGTCACCGGGCAGCGCCTGGGCGTCGATGCCGTAGCGCTCCCGCAGCCGCACGCCGATCGCGAGCGCCCACGGCGCGTGCACCTGCGCGCCGTACGGCGAGTGGATCACGATCCGCCAGTCGCCGAGCTCGTCCCGGAAGCGCTCGACGAGGATCGTCCGGTCCGAGGGCAGCGTGGTGGTCGCGGCGCGCTGCTCCTCGAGGAAGGCGACCAGGTTGCCGGCAGCCCAGTCGTCGAGGCCCGCGTCGGTGCACCGCCGGGTGGCCTGGGCGGTGGTCATCGCGCTCAGCTCACGGGTGAACGCGCCGATCGCCCGGCCGAGCTCGGCGGGACGCCCGAGCTGGTCGCCCTTCCAGAACGGCAGCCGGCCGGGCTGTCCCGGGGCGGGGGAGACCAGCACCCGGTCGTGGGTGATGTCCTCGATGCGCCACGAGGTCGCCCCGAGCGCGAACACGTCCCCGACCCGGGACTCATAGACCATCTCCTCGTCGAGCTCACCGACCCGGGAAGCCTTCTCCCCGACGAGGAACACCCCGAACAGCCCGCGGTCCGGGATCGTGCCGCCGCTGGTCACCGCGAGCCGCTGCGCACCCGGACGGGCGGTCAGGGTGCCTGCGACCCGGTCCCAGACGATGCGAGGACGCAGCTCCCGGAACTCATCCGACGGGTACCTCCCGCTGAGCAGGTCCAGCGTCGCGTCGTACGCCGAGCGCGGCAGCGTGGCGAACGGCGCGGACCGGCGGACGACCGTGAAGAGCTCCTCGACGTCCCACTCGTCGACCGCCGTGGCCGCGACGACGTGCTGGGCGAGCACGTCGAGGGGGTTCGTGGGCACCCGGAGCGACTCGATGGCACCCGCGCGCATCCGCTCGACGGCGACGGCGGTGTGCACCAGGTCGCCTCGGTGCTTGGGCAGCAGGATCCCGCGGGACACCTCGCCGACCTGGTGGCCGGCGCGGCCCACCCGCTGCAGGCCCGAGGCGACCGACGGGGGCGACTCGATCTGGACGACGAGGTCGACCGCGCCCATGTCGATCCCGAGCTCGAGGCTGGAGGTGGCCACCACGCAGGGCAGCCGGCCGCGCTTGAGGTCGTCCTCGATGAGTGCGCGCTGCTCCTTCGAGACCGACCCGTGGTGCGCCTGGGCGACCACCGTCCCCGCGCCGGCCGACTGCCCGGCCTGTCCCATCAGCTGGGCCGGGACGGCGGGCTCGGCGGCGCGCAGCTCCGCGCGGTCGGTGGCGATCTCGTTGAACCGGGCGGTCAGCCGCTCCGCGAGCCGGCGGGAGTTGGCGAACACGATCGTCGAGCGGTGCTGCTCGATCAGGTCGACCACGCGCTCCTCGACGTGGGGCCAGATCGAGCCCCGGCGCTCGGCGCTGCCCGCGACCGACCCCTCCGGGACCTCGTCCACGCTCGCCGCGAGCGCCAGCTCGGTCATGTCCTCGACGGGCACCACGACCTTGAGGTCCCACTGCTTGGTCGAGGTCGGCGCCACGATCTCGACCGGCCGGGTGCCGCCGAGGAAGCGGGCCACCTCCTCCATCGGCCGGACCGTGGCGGACAGCCCGATCCGCTGGGCCGGCTCCTTGTCCTGGTGGCGGCGCAGCTCGTCGAGCCGCTCCAAGGACAGCGCGAGGTGTGCCCCTCGCTTGGTGCCGGCGACGGCGTGCACCTCGTCGACGATGACCGTCTCCACCCCGCGCAGCGCCTCGCGGGCCTGCGAGGTGAGCATCAGGAACAGCGACTCGGGGGTGGTGATCAAGATGTCGGGCGGGGTGGTGCCGATCCGCCGCCGGTCGGCCGCGCTGGTGTCGCCCGAGCGGAGGCCCACTGTGATGTCGGGGGGCTTCATGCCGAGCCGGTCCGAGGTGTGCCGGATGCCGGTCAGCGGTGCGCGGAGGTTGCGCTCCACGTCGACCGCGAGTGCCTTGAGCGGGGAGACGTAGAGCACCCGGCAGCGCAGCAGCTTGTCCTCCGGCGGCGGGGAGGCGGCCAGCCGGTCGAGCGACCACAGGAACGCCGACAGCGTCTTGCCCGAGCCCGTGGGCGCGACCACCAGAGCGCTGCGGCCGGCGGAGATCGCCTGCCAGGCACCCACCTGGGCCGGGGTCGGGGCGGCGAAGGCGGCCTCGAACCAGGTGCGGGTGGGCTCGCTGAACGATGCGAGCACCTCCGCGCTCTCCCTGTCGGTCCTGGTCGCCACTGCTCCATCCTGCCGGACGGCACCGACAGCCCCGTCAGACGTGCATTCCACCGTCGGAGCAGAGCAGCCGGCCGTTGACCCAGGCACCGTCCGCCGAGCACAGGAAGGACACCAGATGGGCCGCGTCGCGGGCCGTCCCACCGCGCCCGAGCGGCGTCTCCTCGAGGACCAGGTCCCTGGTCACTGGTCATCTCTCGCCCGCACGTTGACCGCGTAGTGCCGGTCGAAGCTCTCCACCGACGTGTCGAGCAGACCCGAGTCCACGCTCTCGCAGTGGCACGTCACCAGCGCGGCGACCGGCCCCAAAGCCTGCGGTCGTCGTACGCCGCCCAGTGCGTCGTGGCGACGTCCCAGCCGTCCTCGGCCAGCCGCAGCGCGACGCCGGCACCGATGCCGACCGTCCGGCCGACGCCGGTGACCAGGGCGACCGGCCCGCTCGGTGCCCGGGACGGAACGGCAGGCGGCGCTGAGGGCTCGGTCGTGGGCACGTCCTCGCCGCACCCCCCGGGCAGGTGTCGAACCGATAAACGAGGTGCCTGCTGTCGGAGCACACCCGTAGGGTCCTTGCGTGCCCTCCACTCCACCGCGCACCCTCGGCGACCCAGCGTCCGGCTACGACGAGGCGCGCGCGACGTCGCTGGTGTGGGCGCGCGGGCTGCGCAAGTCCTACGGCGACTTCGAGGCGGTCCGCGGCATCGACCTCGACGTCCGCCCCGGGGAGGCGTTCGGCTTCCTGGGGCCCAACGGCGCCGGCAAGTCCTCGACGATGCGGATGATCGCCGCCGTCTCCCCGCCGTCGGAGGGCGACCTGTCGATCCTCACCATGGACCCACGCACCCACGGGCCGGAGATCCGGGCCCGGCTCGGCGTCTGTCCGCAGGACGACACCCTCGACAACGAGCTCAACGTGCGCGAGAACCTCCTCGTCTACGGCAGCTACTTCGGCATCCGCAAGGCGGAGGTCGCCCGCCGCGCCGACGAGCTGCTCGACTTCGTCCAGCTCACCGAGCGGGCCGGCAGCAAGGTCGAGGACCTCTCGGGAGGCATGAAGCGGCGGCTGACCGTCGCGCGGTCGCTGATCAACGACCCGGACCTGCTGCTCCTCGACGAGCCCACCACCGGGCTGGACCCACAGGCCCGGCACCTGCTGTGGGACCGGCTGTTCCGGCTCAAGGCGCGCGGGGTCACCTTGGTGCTCACCACGCACTACATGGACGAGGCCGAGCAGCTGTGCGACCGGCTCGTGGTGATGGACGCCGGACGGATCGTGGCCGAGGGGTCCCCGTCGGACCTGATCCGGGAGCACTCGACGCGGGAGGTGGCCGAGCTGCGCTTCGGCATCGGGGAGCACGAGCGGATCGCGGACCAGGTCGCCGACCTCGCCGACCGGGTCGAGGTGCTGCCGGACCGGCTGCTGCTCTACACCGCCGACGGCGAGGCGACGCTGGCCCGGGTGCACGAGCGCGGGCTGACCCCCTCGGGCGTGCTGGTGCGCCGGTCCACCCTCGAGGACGTCTTCCTGCGCCTGACCGGCCGCACCCTGGTGGACTGAGGGGTGGCCTGAGATGAGCGTGCTCGAGATCGTCGGCTCGGCGGTGCCCCGGTGGGAGATGGTGGCCCGCCAGCGCACCTACTGGGTGACCGCCTACCGCCGCACCTGGAAGGGCTCGATCTTCACCTCGTTCGTGATGCCGCTGTTCTACGTCGTGGCGATGGGCGTCCTGCTCGGCAGGTTCATCGACGGCGGCAGCGCGCAGCTCGAGGGGGCCCCGACCTACCTGGCCTTCGTGGCGCCGGGGCTGGTCGCGTCCTACGCCATGCAGGTGGTGATGGGGGAGACCACCTGGCCGGTGATGGGCATGATCAAGTGGCACCGGACCTACTACGCGATGACCGCCTCACCCCTGGCTGTGGCCGACATCGTCGCCGCCCAGCTGCTGTTCGTGACCTTCCGGGTGGCGAGCACGACCGGGGTCTTCCTTCTGGTGCTCTCGCCCTTCGGGGTCTTCGAGTCCTGGTGGGGCGTCCTGCTGGCCTGGCCGGTCTCGGTGCTCGTCGGGCTGAGCTTCGCCGGAGTGTTCCACGCGTTCTCCTCGACGATCAGGAGCGAGACCGGCTTCTCGATCATCTACCGGCTGCTGGTGATCCCGCTCTTCTTGTTCTCCGGGGCGTTCTTCCCGATCACCAACCTGTCCGCCCCGCTGGAGTGGCTGGCCCGGCTGACCCCGCTGTGGCACGGCGTCGACCTCGCCCGGATGCTCGTGCTCGGTGACGTCCGCCCGGGACTCGCGGCGGTCCATCTGGCCTACCTCGTCGTGCTCAGCCTGGTCGGCTGGGTGCTCGCGGTCTGGCGTCTCGACGAGCGGCTGGCGGTCTGATGGCACTCGTCACCGCGGCGCGCAGCCGGGCGGCCGCCACCTCCAGCCCCGGGGCGTGGGTGATCGTCCGCCGCAACTTCCTGGTCTACCGCCAGGCCTGGATCATCTTCCTGACCGGCTTCGCTGAGCCGCTGCTCTATCTGTTCTCGATCGGGATCGGGGTCGGCCAGCTGATCGACGGCTTCACCTTCAACGGGCGCGAGGTGCCCTACGCCGCGTTCGTGGCTCCCGGGATGCTGGCGGCGTCCTCGATGAACGGCGCGCTCCTGGACTCCACGTTCGGGATCTTCTTCAAGCTGCGCTACGACAAGGTCTACGAGGGTGTCCTGGCCACCCCGATGCGCACGGTCGACATCGCCCGCGGCGAGCTGATCTGGTCGCTGCTGCGCGCTGCGGTCTACGCCGCGGGCTTCCTCGGCGTGATGGCGGCCCTGGGGCTGGTGTCCTCGTGGTGGGCGCTGCTGGCGTGGCCGGCCACCTGGCTGATCGGCTTCGCCTTCGCGGGCGCCGGGATGGCACTCACCACGTTCATGACGTCCTGGCAGGACTTCGAGTACATCCAGCTCGCGGTCGTCCCGATGTTCCTGTTCTCGGCGACGTTCTTCCCGGTCACGGCGTTCGACGGTCCGCTGCGGTGGGTGGTCGAGGTGACCCCGCTCTACCGCGGCGTCGCCCTGGTGCGCGAGCTCACGACCGGCGCACTGTCCGTCGACTCGCTGTGGTCGGTGCTCTACCTTCTCGTGATGGGAGCCGTCGGGCTCACCGTCGCGTCGCGCCGCTTCGACAAGCTGCTGCTGACCTGATCCCCTAGGGTGTCAGCGTGAGGACGCGGGAGGTGAGGGCGCGGACCTGGCACCTGCTCACGGCAGCCGTGGTCGCGTTCGCGGTGGTGTTCCAGCTGGTGCTGGTCGTGCGGGGCGTCGACCCGCTGCTGCCGGAGGCCTACCCGTCGGTGGGCACCCGCCTGGTCCGGTTCTTCAGCTACTTCACGATCCTCAGCAACCTGCTGGTGCTCGCCAGCACGGCGCCCCTGGTCCGCTCCGTGCCCGAGGGCCGGCTGTGGCGGGTGCTCCGGCTCGACGCCGTGGTCTGCATCGCCGTCACCGGCCTCGTGCACTGGTTCGTGCTCCGCCCTCTGCTCGACCTGCACGGGGCGTCGTACGCCGCGGACAAGCTGCTGCACGTCGTCTCGCCGCTGCTCGCGGTGATCGGCTGGGCCGTCTTCGGCCCACGGGGACGCCTGGGACGCGCCGACCTGCTGCCCGCTCTGGTCTTCCCGGTGGTCTGGGTCGCCTACACCCTGGTGCACGGTGCGGTGAGCGGGTGGTATCCCTACCCGTTCATCGACGTCGGCCTGCACGGCTACCCGCGGGTGCTGGTGAGCTGCCTCGGTGTCGCGGCGCTGCTGCTCGCGCTGTCCGGTGCCGCGCTGCTGCTCGACGCCCGGCTCCCCGTTGGCGGGGTCAGCCGATCATCTTCTGATACCACTCCACGTCGACCCACTGGTCGAACTTGAAGCCCACCTCGCGCATCGTGCCGACGTGCTCGAAGCCGCAGGCCTTGTGCAGC
>JBDTXF010000095.1:0-8499 GCA_040006355.1 Nocardioidaceae bacterium
CAACGCTGGGGTGATGCTAGTTATGACGGGGGCACTGCGAGGCGATGACAGTTTCCCAGGGGCCCCTGGGAAACTGGCATGACCCCTGCGAAACAACGCTGGGGTCATGCCAGCTATGACGGGGTCATCGCGGACCGGGCTACTTCACCTCCGAGCGCATCACCAGCCAGACCCCGATGGCCGTGGGGACGACGAGCCAGCCGAGGGTGGTGACCCCGAGCTGCGCCCACTGCTCGCTGCTCAGCGCGCCGGAGAACAGGGCGCTCTGGGCGTTGTTGAAGTCCACCCAGGGCTGCAGGTCGCGGAACCAGGCCTGGGAGCCGGCCAGCAGCACGGCGAGGGTGGGCACCACGAACGAGTAGACGAAGTACGCCACGATGGCGCCAGCGGAGCCCCGGATCAGCACGCCGAGCATGAAGCCGACCAACAGTCCGAGCACGTTGGCCAGCACGATGCCGAACAGATCGGTCGCGCTGACGTCCCAGGTGCGCCCCACGCCGGCGAGAGCGGACCCCACCACGGTGCCCAGGGCGCCGATGGCGAAGGCCACCAGCACCGAGACCACACCCACGCCCACCGAGCAGATCGCCTTGGCGAGCACCACCCGGCCGCGGTGCGGGACGAGGGTGAAGGTGGTGAGGCCGCTGCGTTGGCTCCACTCGCCGGTGACCGAGAGGATCGCGATGATGGGCAGGATGACCGCGACCGGGACGCCGATCGCGGTGGTGAACGTGCTGTAGGTGAGAGCGTCGTCGGGCGCGAACAGGATCACCGCGGCCGTCGCGAGCACCGAGAGGATCACGATGCTCGCCATCAGCCAGAAACCCGACCGGGTGTCGAACATCTTGCGGAGCTCGGTGGTGGTGACCCGGTGCAGCGGGATCCCGGTCGGCCGTCGTACGGCGCGGGGGGTGGTCGCGGGTGCCTCGAGGGTGGTCATGCCGCTGCTCCTTCGTGCTGGTCGGTGGGGACGCTGTCGCGCTGGGTGTCGCCGGTGAGCTGGAGGAACATCTCCTCGAGGCCGGCGCCGTCGGCGGGCCGGAGCTCGGTCACGGGCACCCCCGCCTCGAAGGCGATCGTGCCGATCCGCGGCGGATCGGCCTGGGCGAGCACCGCGTCGGCACCGGCCGGGGACCACGCGACGCCGGCGCGGTCCAGGGCCTCGACCAGGACCCCGCGCGACGGCGTCCTGACCAGCGAGCCTGCGGCCCGGAGGAGGTCGCGCTTGGGCCCCTGGGCGACGATCCGGCCGTTGCCGATGACGACCAGGTCGTCGGCGATCACCTCGATCTCGTGCAGCAGGTGCGAGGAGAGCAGCACGGTGCCGCCCCGGTCGGCGTAGTCGCGCAGCAGGTCGCGCATCCATCGGATGCCGGCCGGGTCGAGGCCGTTCGCCGGCTCGTCGAGGACCAGCACCTCGGGGTCGCCGATCAGGGCGGTGGCGATGCCGAGGCGCTGGCGCATCCCGAGCGAGTAGTTGCGCACCCGCCGGGACGCCTCGGTGGGGGAGAGGCTGACCAGGTCGAGCATCTCCTCCACCCGGCTCCGGGGCAGCCCCATGTAGCGCTGCGCGATCGTCAGGATCTCCCGGCCGGTCCGACCGGCGTGCTGGGCCGAGGCGTCGAGGAGGACCCCGACCTCCAGGCCGGGGTTGGGGATCTGCGAGAAGTGCCTCCCGGAGACCGTGACGCTCCCCGACGTGGCCGGCGTGAGCCCGACCATGACGCGCATGGTGGTGGACTTCCCGGCGCCGTTGGGCCCGAGGAAGCCGGTGACCCGGCCCGCCTGGGCGGAGAACGTGATGTCGTCGACGGCCGTGAACGCGCCGTACGTCTTGGTGAGTGCCTCGATCTTGATCATGGGTCCACCCTCGTGGGGCGAGGTGCCCGGGCGCATCAGGGATGCCGCCCAGACGGACCCTGAGAGGACCCTGGCCACCTAGGCTGTCGGCACCGACCGGCCCTCAGGGGGGACCATGCTCAGACGTGTCCTGCCGTGGCTGGCGTTCGCGGTGCTCGTGGGGGTGGCTGTCGCGACCGCGGGGTGGGGGAGCGGCGGCACCGCGACGCCAGACCCCGCGCGGCCCTCGACAGCGCCGTCGAGGACGCCGTCGGACGGTCCGACGTCGCTGTCCTCCCCCGAGGCGCAGAGCCTGGTCCACAACATCGGGCTCGGGCTGCGCGACCTCCCACCCGGGTTCGTCCGCGACCGGGCCGGCACCCGCACCGCACTCGACGAGGACGCCAGCCTCGACCTGTGCGCGGCGTCGTACCCCAGCGAGAGCTTCCGGCTGGCGGCCCACAGCGTGGTGTACGTCGCGCCCGACGGCCGCCGCGTGCGCACGCGGGTGATCGCCTACGAGCACGGCGTCGCCGACCTGGCCCTCGGCGAGCTGCGCCGGGCCGCACCGTCGTGCACTCGCCCGGTCCGGCCCCGGCAGGTGCAGCAGCCGGGCACCTTGGCGCTCCGGGTGAGGGCCACCGGGTCGCTGAACAGGGCTGCCCGGCACGAGGTGGTCGTGGAGCGACGGGAGGACGTCCTGGTGCTGCTCGACACTGACGGGACCACGGGGCCGTTCACCTTCGACCTGGCCCGGCTGTTGAGCCTGCGCCTGCTGGCCCAGCTGCCCGACGCGTGAGCGCCACCCATCGGCTCGCCGCCCGGGTGGGTGGGGGTGCTCGGGTAGAGTCCGCTGCGGGCACAGCGTCGTGCACGGCATCCAACCCGCGAGGATCCCCACGTGAGCAAGCCCGTCGTACTCATCGCCGAAGAACTGAGCCCCGCGACCGTCGAGGCACTCGGGGCCGACGTCGAGATCCGGTGGTGCAAGGGAGCCGACCGCTCCGATCTGCTGACCGCCATCACCGATGCCGACGCGATCCTGGTGCGCAGCGCCACCAAGGTGGACCTCGAGGCACTCACCCGAGCCACCCGGCTCCGGGTCGTTGCTCGCGCCGGGGTCGGGCTCGACAACATCGACGTGCGGGCGGCCACCCAGCACGGCGTGATGGTCGTCAACGCGCCCACCTCCAACATCGTGTCCGCCGCCGAGCTCGCCGTCGCGCTGATGCTCGCCGCGGCCCGTCACGTGTCACCCGCCAGCGCGGCGCTCAGGAACGGCGAGTGGAAGCGCAGCCGCTACACCGGCATCGAGCTGTTCGAGAAGACCGTCGGCATCGTCGGCCTCGGGCGCATCGGGGTGCTCGTCGCACAGCGGCTGAGCGCCTTCGGCATGAAGGTGATCGCCTATGACCCCTACGTCCCAGCCGGCCGCGCGGCCCAGCTGGGTGTCCGGATGGTCAGCCTCGAGGAGCTCCTCGAGCAGTCCGACTTCGCCTCCGTGCATCTCCCCAAGACCCTCGAGACCACCGGCCTGATCGGCGACGACGAGCTCGCGAAGGTGAAGCCCAGCCTGGTGCTGGTGAACGCCGCACGGGGTGGCATCGTCGACGAGCACGCGCTCTACGTCGCCCTCAAGGAAGGACGGGTGGCCGCGGCCGGCCTCGACGTGTTCGCGAGCGAGCCGTGCACCGACAGCCCACTGTTCGAGCTCGAGAACGTCGTCGCCACCCCGCACCTCGGCGCGTCCACCGACGAGGCCCAGGAGAAGGCCGGGGTCGCCGTGGCCAGGTCCGTGCGCCTCGCGCTGTCCGGGGAGCTCGTCCCGGACGCGGTCAACGTCCAGGGCGGGCTGATCGCCGAGGACGTCCGGCCGGGGATCCCACTCACCGAGAAGCTCGGCCGGATCTTCACCGCGCTCGCCGGCGAGGTCGTCTCGCAGCTCGACGTCGAGGTGCGCGGCGAGATCACCCAGTACGACGTCAAGGTGCTCGAGCTCGCCGCCCTCAAGGGGGTGTTCGCCGACGTGGTGGAGGAGCAGGTGTCCTACGTCAACGCGCCGTTGCTGGCCGCCGAGCGCGGGGTCGCCGTGCGTCTGGTCACCGACGGGGACAGTCCCGACCACCGCAACCTGATCACCCTGCGCGGCACGCGCGCCGACGGGTCGCAGGTGTCGGTGTCCGGGACGTTGATCGGCCTGCATCAGCGCGAGCGGCTCGTCGAGGTGGACGGCTACGACATGGACATCGAGCCCACCGAGCACCTCGCGTTCTTCCGCTACGCCGACCGCCCCGGCATGGTCGGCACCGTCGGCGGCATCCTCGGGGCGGCACAGGTCAACATCGGCGGCATGCAGGTGGCCCGGGAGACCAAGGGCGGCCATGCCCTGGTCGCCCTCTCGGTCGACTCCGAGATCCCGGTGCCGGTCCTCGAGGAGATCGCTGAGGCGATGTGCGCGGTCTCGGCGCGAGCGGTGAACCTCTCCCTGTGACTCGCGCCAGGGACAGTCGCGCGAGCCTCAGCGCTTGGTGGCGATCAGCACCGACGCGTCCGGAGCCACCATCACCTCGGCGGTGGTGAACCGCTCGTCGGTGAGCCACTGCTCGCGGAGCACGTCGACCCGTCCCTCGTAGACCGGCGGCCAGGACGAGCACGGGGTGAAGTCGTCGAGGACCACGACGCCGCCCGGCTCGACCAGGTCGACGACCGAGTCGGCGCCGCTCTCCTTCGGCTCGCGCGCGTCGAGGAAGAGCAGCGAGAACGGCCCCTTGTCGCGCAGCGTCGACCAGTCGGCCGCCAGCACCTCGACGCGGTCGTCCTCGGTGAAGATGGAGGCGGCCGCGTCCGCCAGCCGGGGCTCCAGCTCGGCGGTCAGGATGCGGGCGTCGTCGCGGATGCCGCTGCGCAGCCACGCGGTGCCGACCCCGGTGCCGGTGCCGAACTCGGCGAGCGTCCCGGAGCGGGTGGCCGCCAGGGCGGCGAGCAGCCGGCCGGTCTCGTTGCGGCAGAACGACACGTAGCCACTGCGCCGGGAGACGTCGAACGCACGACGTACGACGTCGGGCAGGTCGGGCGGCGCGCTCATGGGCAGAGTGTGGCAGAACGGCGCGCGCTGTCCGGTGCGCGAGACTTCGTCTCACATCGCGGAAAGTTGCCGGTGGTGCCCGGCGCACCCCCGGCCTGGTTGCTAGCCTCGGCTCACCATGCGGGCGTTCTTCGTACTTATCGATCGCCGCGGCGAGGCCTTCCAGTAGGGCCACCTCGTCGCGGTGGTGGTGCTTGCCAGGCCTTGCACGAACCTCCGCAGCAGGTGTCGCACCTCATCCGGCCCGCTTCCGAGCTCCGCTCCCGTCGCACGCGCAACCCGCGTCCGGGTCCTGAGTCTCCACCGTCTGCCGCGGAGCCCGACCGCCCCGACCCGGTGACCTCCGGGCGGCGCGTGCGGCCCGTCCATCGTGAAGTTCCCCGACGACTCCCGGAAAGAGTGACGACCGATGTATGACATGTATCCCGAGTGGGGCCCGAGCCGGCACCGCCTCGACGACACCGACACCAGCGACGACGCGGCCCGCGCCGGCGTGCAGGCCGGGCTCGACCTGCGAGACAACGGTGGCCAGCGGCCCGACGACAACTAGGGTCCACCGGTGACCCAGCCCAGCACCGCTGAACCGCAGACCTTCCGGCTCGCCGTCATCGCCGGTGACGGCATCGGGCCGGAGGTGACCGCCGAGGCCCTCAAGGTGCTTGAGTCGGTGGCCGCCGCCCACGGTGACGGCGTGAGGTTCGAGCCCACCCGCTACGACCTCGGGGCGGAGCGCTACCTCGCCACCGGGGAGGTGCTGCCCGACGTCGTGCTCGCCGAGATCCGCGAGCACGACGCCATCCTGCTCGGCGCGGTCGGCGGCCGGCCGGGGGACCCGAACCTCCCGGCCGGGCTGCTCGAGCGAGGTCTGCTGCTGCGGCTGCGCTTCGAGCTCGACCACTACGTCAACCTCCGCCCGTCCCGGATCTTCCCCGGCGCCGCGTCGCCGCTCGCGGACCCGGGCGAGGTGGACTTCGTGGTGGTGCGCGAGGGCACCGAGGGACCCTACGTGGGGAACGGCGGCGCGCTCCGCGTCGGCACGCCCCAGGAGATCGCCACCGAGGTCAGCATCAACACCGCCTTCGGCGTGGCGCGCGTCGTCCGCGACGCGTTCGCCCGGGCGCAGCGCCGGCCGCGGCAGAGGCTCACCCTGGTGCACAAGACCAATGTCTTGGTGCACGCCGGTGCGGTCTGGTCGCGGGTGGTCGGCGAGGTCGGCGAGGAGTTCCCCGACGTCACCGTGGACTACCTCCACATCGACGCGGCCACCATCTTCATGGTCACCGACCCGGCCCGGTTCGACGTGATCATCACCGACAACCTCTTCGGCGACATCATCACCGACCTCGCGGCCGCCGTCACCGGCGGGATCGGCCTTGCGGCCAGCGGCAACGTGAACCCCGACCGGACCACGCCGAGCATGTTCGAGCCGGTGCACGGCTCCGCCCCGGACATCGCCGGGCAGCAGCTGGCCGACCCGACTGCGGCGATCCTGTCGGTGGCGCTGCTGCTCGAGCACCTCGGCCTCGACGACGCCGCTGCGGCGGTCGAGGCGGCTGTCGTCGCCGACCTCGCGGCCCGCACACCGGGGACCACCCGGAGCACCGGGGAGGTCGGCGACGCCGTCGCGGCCCGGGTCGCGGGTTAGGTAGCGTGCACCCCATGGAGAGCTCCCTGCAGATCGAGGTCACCCCCAACGCCGACCCGGTCAGCCCCGCACGCCTCGCCGAGATCCTCGCCGCCCCCGGCTTCGGCAAGCACTTCACCGACCACATGCTCACCGTCGAGTGGACCCCTGCGCTCGGCTGGCACGACGCCCGCATCACGGCGTACGGTCCGCTCTCGCTCGACCCGGCCACCGCCGTCCTGCACTACGCGCAGGAGATCTTCGAGGGCATGAAGGCCTACCGCCACGCGGACGGCACCGTGTGGACGTTCCGGCCCGAGGAGAACGCCGCGCGGATGCTGCGCTCCGCACAGCGGCTGGCCCTGCCCGGGCTCCCCGTCCCGGACTTCATCGCGGCCGTGGACGCGACGATCGCGGCCGATGAGCGCTGGGTCCCGGAGCCGGCGGGGGAGAAGAGCCTCTACGTCCGGCCGTTCATGTTCGCCTCCGAGGCGTTCCTCGGGGTGCGTCCCTCCCAGCACGTCACGTTCATGGTGATCTGCTCCCCGGCCGGGGCGTACTTCTCCACCGGCGTGCACCCGGTCTCCATCTGGCTCAGCGAGCACTACACCCGGGCCGGACGCGGTGGCATGGGTGCGGCCAAGACCGGTGGCAACTACGCCAGCTCCCTGGTCGCCCAGCAGGAGGCGATCGAGGAGGGCTGCGACCAGGTGGTCTTCCTGGACTCCGCGCAGGGCCGCTACGTCGAGGAGCTCGGCGGGATGAACCTCTACTTCGTCCAGGACGACGGCACCATCGTCACGCCCGAGACGTCGGGCACGATCCTGGAGGGCATCACCCGCAGCTCGCTGATCGAGCTGTGCGGCAAGCTCGGTCACCCCGTCGAGGAGCGGCCGGTCACGCTCGACGAGTGGCGTGACGGCGTCGCCTCCGGCCGGATCGCGGAGGTCTTCGCCTGCGGGACCGCCGCCGTGGTCACCCCGGTCGGCACGCTCAAGTGGCGGGGCGGCCAGGTGGGCGACGGCGAGTCGACCGGCCCGATCACCCAGGAGGTCCGCAGCGCCCTGGTCGACATCCAGTACGGCCGCGCCGAGGACACGTTCGGCTGGATGCACCGCGTCTGCTGAGGAACCCCAGCAGCCCTCGGCTACCGTGGTCCGGTGGTCAACCAGGTGGACGAGTCGGTGCCGCGCGTCGGTCACTACCGCCTGCTGGCCAAGATCGGCGAGGGCGGCATGGGCGTCGTGCACCTCGCGCAGGCGCCCGACGGCTCGCGCGTCGCCCTCAAGGTGCTGCGTCCCCACATCGTCGGCGACGACGAGGCGAGGGAGCGGCTGGCCCGCGAGGTCGCCTCCCTACGGCGCGTCACCAGCCCGCGGGTCGCGGAGGTCCTGGACGCCGACCCGTGGGGCGAGACCCCCTTCGTGGCCACCCGCTACATCCCGGGGCTGTCTTTGCACGAGCACGTCCGCCAGGAGGGCCCGATCACCGGCCGCGACCTGGCGTACCTCGCCATCGGCCTGGTCGAGGCGGTCATCGCCGTCCACCAGGTGGGGGTGCTGCACCGCGACATCAAGCCCTCCAACGTGCTGCTCGAGGGGCGCGCACCGGTCCTGATCGACTTCGGGCTCGCCCGGCTGGCCGAGGACCCTCGGCTGACCCAGACCGGGTGGCTGCTCGGCACCCCCGGCTACCTCGCCCCGGAGATCCTCTACGGCGACGACGCCACCACCGCCTCCGACGTGCACTCCTGGGCCGCCACCGTGGTGTTCGCAGCCACCGGCCGGCCGCCGTTCGGCACCGGACCGGCGATGGCCATCATGGACCGGGTCCGGCGCGGTGAGCACGACCTGTCCCGGGTGCCGCCGGCGCTGGCCCCGCTGGTGCGCTCCTGCCTGGCGCCCGTTGGCTCGCCGCGGGGCCGGACGTCACGCCATCGACCGCGAGCAGT
>JBDTXF010000096.1:0-8474 GCA_040006355.1 Nocardioidaceae bacterium
TCCTCACCCACGAGGTCTTCAACACCCACCGCTCCGAGACCTCGATGCTGCGCTATCTGCGGCGGCTGTCGGCCCGTGACTACGCCCTGGACCGGGGGATGATCCCGCTGGGCTCCTGCACCATGAAGCTCAACGCCACCACCGAGATGGAGCCGATCAGCCTGCCCGGCTTCGCCGACCTGCACCCCTTCGCCCCCGCCGAGGACGCCGAGGGCTACGCCCACCTGATCGAGGAGCTGGAGGGCTGGCTCGCCGAGGTCACCGGCTACGACCGGGTCTCCATCCAGCCCAATGCCGGCTCGCAGGGCGAGTTCGCCGGTCTGCTGGCGATCCGCGGCTACCACGTGGCCAACGGCGACACCGCCCGGGACGTCTGCCTGATCCCCGCCTCCGCCCACGGCACCAACGCCGCCTCCGCGGTGATGGCGGGCATGCGGGTGGTGGTGGTCAAGGCCGCCGCCGACGGTCGCGTCGACATGGACGACCTGCGCGCCCAGTGCGAGACGCACTCCGAGGACCTCGCGGCGATCATGGTGACCTACCCCTCGACGCACGGCGCCTACGAGGACGGCATCGGCGAGCTCTGCGAGACCGTCCACCAGCACGGCGGCCAGGTCTACCTCGACGGGGCGAACCTCAACGCGCTGCTCGGCTACGCCCAGCCGGGTGAGTTCGGCGGCGACGTGTCACACCTCAACCTGCACAAGACGTTCTGCATCCCGCACGGCGGCGGCGGCCCGGGGGTGGGGCCGGTCGGCGTGCGGGCGCACCTCGCGCCGTACCTCCCCTCGCACCCGGGGCACCCCGACCCCGCACGGCGCGAGGGCATCGGGCCGGTGAGCGCCGCGCCGTACGGGTCGGCGGGGATCCTGCCGATCTCCTGGGCCTATGTCCGGATGATGGGTGCCGCCGGCCTGACCGAGGCGACCGCGACGGCGGTGCTGTCCGCGAACTACGTCGCGAAGCGGCTGGAGGAGCACTTCCCGGTGCTCTACAAGGGACACGGCGGGCTCGTCGCCCACGAGTGCATCCTGGACCTGCGGGAGCTCACCAAGCGCACGGGGGTCAGCGTGGACGACGTCGCCAAGCGGCTGGTCGACTACGGCTTCCACGCTCCGACGATGAGCTTCCCGGTGGCCGGCACCTTGATGGTGGAGCCGACGGAGTCCGAGGACCGCGCCGAGATCGACCGGTTCTGCGAGGCGATGATCGCGATCCGCGCAGAGATCGACCGCGTGGAGGCAGGGGAGTGGACCCCGGAGACCTCGCCACTGCGGGGCGCCCCGCACACCTCGCACGCCCTGACCGGCGAGTGGGACCGCGCCTACCCGCGTGAGGTCGGGGTCTTCCCGACCGGCTGGGACCCGGACAAGTACTGGCCGCCCGTGGCGCGCGTCGACCAGGCCTACGGCGACCGGCACCTGGTCTGCTCCTGCCCGTCTCCCGAGTCCTTCGCCGAATGAGCGAGCCGCTCCTCCCGGGCTCGGCCCGCCGGCTGAGTGTCGAGCTCGCCCGCACCCAGTCGCGCGGACGGCTGCCGTCGGCGGCCGCGGGCCTGGTCCGCGACGGCGACCTGGCCTGGACGGGCGGTCGGGGTCGGACCGTGCGACGCGAGGACGCTTCGCGACCCGACGCGGACACCCAGTACAAGATCGGCTCGGTCAGCAAGACGATGACCGCCGCGTTGGTGATGCTCGCACGGGAGCGCGGACAGCTCGAGCTGAGCGACCCCGTCGGCCGGTTCGTCCCGCAGGGCCCGTTCGCCGACGCGACGGTCCGCTCGCTGCTCTCGCACGGCTCGGGCATCTCCGCCGAGCCGTCCGGCTCGTGGTGGGAGCGGAGCCCCGGTGTGGACGCCGCTGCGCTGGCTGCTGCCCACTCGAGTGCCGAGCGGGTGCTCGAGCGGGACAGCCGCTTCCACTACTCCAACCTCGGGTACGGCGTGCTGGGACAGGTCGTCGAGGCGGTGACGGGTGCCTCGTGGTTCGCCGCGCTGCGCGAGCAGGTGCTGACCCCGCTGGGCCTGGACCGCACGACGTACCAGGGGGAGGGTGTGCACGCCGAGGGCTTCGCGGTGCACCACCTGACCGGCGAGCTGACCGTCGAGCCGCTGCCCGACACCGGGGCGATGGCACCCGCGGGCCAGCTGTGGAGCACCGTGCGGGACATGGCCACCTGGCTCACCGCGCTGGTGGACCCCGAGCGGTCCGTGCTGGGTGCCGCGTCGCTGCTGGAGATGCGGACGCCGCAGTCGGGATCCTCGGAGGACCGCGCCGGCGCGACCTACGGTCTCGGCGTGCAGATGCTGGTCCGCAACGGCCGGGTGCTGGTCGGGCACGGCGGCTCGATGCCGGGCTTCTGCTGCGGCGTCGAGATCGACCCGGACAGCCGCGTGGGTGCGGTGGTGCTGACCAACGGCGCCTACGGGCTCGACGACCTGCCGGTCCGGATGGTGCACACCGTGCTCGACCTCGAGCCGCCGCTGGCGCCCGAGTGGTCGCCGCCGACGGTCGTCGCCGACGACCTCCGTGCGCTGGTGGGGCTGTGGTACTGGGGCCAGGCCCCGACGCTGCTGCGGGTCGAGGCCGACGGCTTCTCCTTCGGTGCCGTCGAGGGCGCACCCAGCCGGTCCATGGCGTTCCGCCGCGTGGAGGGCGACACGTTCCTGGGCACCCGCGGCTATCTCGCGGGCGAGACGCTGCAGGTCGTGCGTGGTCGCGACGGGTCCGTCTCGCACCTCGAGGTGGCGACGTTCGTCTACACCCGCACGCCGTACGACGTGGGCGCCCCGATCCCCGGTGGCCACCCCGAGCCCACCTGAGCGCGTCCGCAGCCCGACGCGAGACCTGCGTTCGCGCCGGGTCGGCGGAGTTGAGACGTGCGTTCGCGCCGGGTCGGCGGGGTCAGTTGGCCTGGGAGACGGTCGACATGTTGAAGTCGGGGACCCGCAGGGCCGGGGTCGCGGTGCGCGGGAACTCGTCGCCCCACTCGCGGGAGAAGCTCGGCGCGGTCGCCGAGGCGTGCGAGAACCGGCGCATCAGGTCGATCGGGCTCTCGTTGAACCGGAAGTTGTTCACCGCCCCGGTGACCTCGCCGTCCTCGACGAGGTAGACGCCGTCGCGGGTCAGCCCGGTGAGCAGCAGGGACTGCGGGTCGACCTCGCGGATGTACCACAGGCACGTCACCAGGAGCCCGCGCTCGACTCCCGCGACGAGGTCCTGGGTGCTGCCGGTCGCGCCGTCGACCTCGACCACCAGGTTGTCGACGTACGGCGTGAGCGGCTGGCCGGTGAGCCTGGCGGAGTACCTGCTCTGCAGCAGCGCGCTCAGCGTGCCGTCCTTGACCCAGTCGGTGCGCGCCAGGGGCAGGCCGTTGTCGAAGACGCTCTCGATCTCGTTGCTGGACGAGGTGGCGACGAAGGGTGCCGCCTGCAGCCGCGGGTAGGCGGGGTCGGAGTACATCTGCAGCGGCTTGTCCGAGAGCCGCTCGCCGATGCGGGTGCCGCCACCGCGCTTGGAGAACACCGTCTGGCCGTCGTGCGCGTCCCGCGCGGAGGCGGTCCAGTAGGCGTAGATCATCAGGTCGGAGACGGCGGTCGGCGGGAGGACCGTGTCGTAGCGCCCGGCGGGCAGGCCCACCCGTCGCCTGGCCCAGCCCAGCCGCTGCACGAGCTCGGCGTCCATCGCGTGCGCGTCGACGTCGCTGAAGTCGCGGGTCGCGCCCCCCACCCAGGCGCTGGTGGACAGGTCCGTCGGCTTGGCGGTGCAGCCGTAGTGGCCGGTCGGCTGCACGTGGCGTCGTCGGATGCCGGTGCTGGTGCCGAGGTAGGTCGTGGTGACGTCGTGGTCGACGAACCCGTAGAGGATCCGGCCGTCGGAGGTGGCGCGGCCGAATGCCTCGCCGAGCGCCGGAGCGAAGTCGGCGTAGACCTCGATCGAGGTGTCGCCCGAGGGGTCGAACCAGTCCTTGGCCGCGTCGCCGGTGGGCAGGTCGGCGGCGTCCTCGGCGGGTCCTCCCGCCTGGGCGGCACCGTCGGCCGCCTCGACGATCCGGTCGACCTCGTCGGTCGAGGCGGCGCTGGCCGAGACCGACCCCACCGCGGTGCCCTGTCCTGAGCCCTGTCCTGAGCCCTGTCCCGAGCCCTGTCCTGGGCCCTGGGCCGTGCGGTGGAAGGCGACCACGGTGACCGTGACGGAGTGCATCACGCCGTTGGTGGTCAGGGTGTTGTTCGCCCAGCGGAGGTTCGCGCTGGTGGAGTCGTGGACGATGGCGACACAGTGGTCAGAGGTCGAGGCGGCGAGCGCGTGCTCGACGAGCTCCTGCGGGCTGATGGAGGTCATGGTGTCGCCCTTCGCTCAGTTGCCGGCTTCGGAGGTGGTGTTCAAGACGTTGACGTCCCGGAACAGTGACGTCGGGCAGCCGTGGGAGACCGACCCCACCTGACCGGGCTGGGCCTTGCCGCAGTTGAAGGCCCCGCCGAGCTCCCAGGTGTCCGGGCCGCCGACCTGCTCCATCGAGTTCCAGAAGTCGGTGGTGGTCGCCTGGTAGGCGACGTCGCGCAGCTGCCCGCCCAGGGTGCCGTTCTCGATCGCGTAGAACCGCTGCGCGGTGAACTGAAAATTGTAGCGCTGCATGTCGATCGACCAGGACCTGTCGCCGACGACGTAGATGCCGCGTTCGACCTGGCCGACCAGCTCCTCGGTGCTCGGCCCGCCTCCCGCGTCGGTGGACGGCTGCAGGGAGACGTTCGCCATCCGCTGGATGGGGATGTGGCCCGAGGAGTCGGCGTAGGCGCAGCCGTTGGAGCGCCCGTCGTTCAGCTCCGGCATCATCTGCGCCATCGGGCGGTCGAGCTGGTAGCCGACCAGGACACCGTCCTTGATGATGTCCCAGCTCTGGGTCTGCACCCCCTCGTCGTCCCAGCCGACGGTCGCCAGACCGTGCGGGACGGTGCGGTCGCCGGTCACGTGCATGACCGGGGAGCCGTACTGCAGGGTGTTGAGCTTGTCGACGGTGGCGAACGAGGTGCCGGCGTAGTTCGCCTCGTAGCCGAGCGCACGGTCCAGCTCGGTGGCGTGCCCGATCGACTCATGGATGGTCAGCCACAGGTTCGACGGGTGGATCACCAGGTCGTAGCGGCCCGCGGTCACCGGCGGCGCGACGAGCTTGGCGGCGAGCAGGTCGGGCAGCTCCCCGAGCGCGGTGTCCCAGTCGTAGCCGGTGGTGAGGTACTCCCAGCCCCGGCCCACCGGAGGGGCGATCGTCCGCATCGAGTCGAAGACGCCGGTCTTCTCGTTGGTCCCGTGCGCCTCGAAGTCGGGCTGCAGCCGGACCCGCTGCTGGGTGGTCGTCGTGCCCGAGAGGTCGGCGTAGAACTTGTTCTCCACGACCTGGCTGACCGAGCCCGAGCTGTGCTCGACGCCGGGGGCCGCGAGCAGCCGCGCGGTCCAGCCGCTGAGCAGGTCGACCTTGTCGGCCAGCGGCACCGACAGCGGGTCGATGTCGTAGGCGGAGACCCAGGTGACGTCGTCGTACGTCGGCTCGGGCGCGAGCTCGATCGGCCGGGAGGTCATCGCCGAGGCGACCTGTGCGGTGCGGACGGCGGTCTCCGCGATGGCGACCGCCGCCTCGGTGCTGAGCACGACACCGGACGCGAAGCCCCAGGCCCCGTCGAGCACGACGCGCACGGCGAAGCCGAGGTCCTCGGTGTCCGAGGCGCCCTGCAGTCGACCGTCGCGGACCCGCACGCTCTGCGAGCGGATCCGTTCGAACCGGAAGTCCGCGTGGCTGACGTGGAAGTCCTGGGCCCGTGAGAGTGCTGCCTCGGCGAGTCGGCGGTAGGGGAGTGCGGTGAACGAGGCGTCGATCTCGTGCCGAGAGGTCATGACCCGAAGGCTACGACCATCGCGGGCCCCGGCGGGCCGTGGGTGCGGCGGCGGCCCCTCAGGTGCGGCCGTCGCGCTCCTGGGCCTCGCGCAGGGCGGTGTGCTCACCCATCCATGTCGCCGGGAGTACGTCGAAGCCGGCGGCCCGGGCCTCGTCCAGGACCCGGGGGTCGTCGTCGACGAGCACGACGACGGTGCGGGTCGTGGCGAGGTGGCGGAGCGCCTGCACCTTGAACACGCTCGAGGGCCGGAAGTCCTCACGGGGCCGCAGCAGCAGCGGCCCCGGTGGGAGGTCGTGGACGCGGAACCAGGTCTCGGTGACCTCGCGCAGCCACTCGGGCCGGCCGGAGAGGTAGACCAGGTCGTAGACCTCGGCCAGCCTGCGCACGGTCTCCTCGCCCTCGGCGAGCAGTGGGTCGTCATGGGCGCCGGCGAAGAACGCCCGCCAGTTCTTCGGGCTCGTGGCGACGTGGCGCAGCCGGTGACGCACGTCGGCCAGGACGCCGTCGATGTCGATGACGGCCACCATCCGGACGTCGGCGTCGCTCATCCGACCAGGGTGCGCACGGACACCGTCGACCCGTCGCGGCCCTTGTCGACCTGCACCTGGGTGGGGATGCGGCTGCGCAGCTCGGTCACGTGGCTGACCACCCCGACCGTGCGTCCGCCGGCGCGGAGCCCGTCGAGCCCATCCATCACGTCGTCGAGGGTGTCGGCGTCCAGGGTCCCGAAGCCCTCGTCGACGAACAGCGTCTCGATCTCGGTGCCGCCCGACTCGTGGGTGACCACGTCGGCCAGTCCGAGTGCCAGCGACAGCGACACCACGAAGGTCTCGCCGCCGGACAGCGTGGAGGGGGACCGCACGTCCCCGGTCCACTGGTCCACGATCTCGAGGCCGAGACCCGCCTGGGAGCCACGGCGCTCGGCCCGGTCGGTGCGCTGCAGCAGGTAGCGCTGGTCGCGCAGCTGGCCGAGGCGCTCGTTGGCTGCCGCCACCACCTGGTCGAGCCGGGTGGCCAAGACATAGGCCGAGAGTCGCATCTGCAGCTGGTTGTCGTGGCCGGTCCCGCGGACCAGCCGGGAGATCCCCTCGGCGCGCAGTGCCTCGTCGCGGACCGGCGCCCAGTCCGCCATCACCTCGGTGACCCGGTCGAGCTGACGGGTCAGGGCCGCCAGCCGGTCGTCGTGGAGGGCCTGCACCCGGGCCGCGTCGCCCGCGGCCGCCTCCGCCTCGCGGACCGTGGACCTGAGCGCGTCGACCCCGGGCACCCCGGGCACCCCGGGCACCTCGGACGACGCCGGACCGTCGGACGGGTCGGACGGGTCGGGCAGGTCGTCGAGCACGGCGCGGACCCGTGCCTCGGTCTCCGACCGCCCCTGCAGCATCTCGCCGAGATGGTCGCGGGCGTCGCGTCCGAGCAGGGCCACCGCGACCTCGGCGCGTCCGGCGAAGCCGTGCTCCGCCGCGGTCGCGGACACCTGCTCGCCGATCGACTCGAGCTGGGCCTGCGCGGTGTCCAAGGCGACGACCACGCGTTCGGCCCGGCCAAGGAGGCCGCTCCACGCGGTCAGGGTCCGCAGGGCGAGCGCCAGCGATCCCACCGCCATAGGCCCGTCGAACAGCGCCTCGGCCTCCGCTGCGAACGTTGCCACGGTCCGCTCGTGGGCTGCCACCGACTGCACCAGACCGGCCGCCATGGCCGCCGCGGCGGTCTGTCGCCGTCCGATGCCCAGCTGCTCGTCCCGGAGCGCCCGCACCGCCGCGTCGAGCGTGTCCCGCACAGCTCCCGCGGCCTGGGACTCCGCGAGCTCGTCGGCCAGCGAGGCCACCATCCGGGCGCCCTCGCGGGCTGAGACGCCCCCGGCGCCGGCGACCAGCGTGTCGTGGCGGCCCTGGAGCGCGCGCACGGCGCTCTCGGCAGCCTCGAGCGAGACCGACGCCGCGGACAGCTCACGCTCCGCACGGTCGTGGTCGGCATCGGTGACGGCGTCCGCAGCGGGTGTGGCGGGCAGCGGGTGCTGGAGACTGCCGCACACCTGGCAGGCGGCCCCGTCGACCAGGGCACCGGCGAGCTCGGCGGCCATCCCCGCGAGACGCCGCGAGACCAGGTCCTGGAGTAGTTCGCGCGCGTCCTGGGCGCGGTCGCGGGCGCCGCGCCGGGTGTCTTGTCGGGCGTCGAGCCGGAGCCGCACGTCGTCGAGCTCGACGGCCGCCTCGTGGCGGACCCGGGCAGCCAGAAGGGCTGCGGTGAGGGCCTCGTGGCGCCCGGCGCGCTTGCTGGCGGCGGTCAGGGAGGCAGCTGCGGCCGCGATCTCGCCCGGGATCTCCTCCGCGCGCAGCGAGATCGACCTCAGGTCGAGACGGGCGGCGTCGAGCCGCCCGAGGTCGTCGTCGCGCGAGTGGGCGGCGTCGACAGCGACCCGCTCGCGGGGGAGGAGCGTCTCGAGCCGCACCCTGCGGTCCCGCACCCTCTCGGTCGCGGATGACAGCTGCTCTGCGGTTGCGGCTCCCTCGACGGCGAGGTCGTCGACCAGGAGACCGTCAGGCGCCTGCGCCGTCTCCGGGAGCGCCTCCAGAAGGCGGTCCTC